>DASSFT010000603.1:0-7150 GCA_035694045.1 Chitinophagaceae bacterium | reverse complement strand
AGGAAACCTGCATGGACAAAATCCATAAAACTGAACGTTCCCTTTATAGAAGAAAAAGGCTTTATCTGTATCAAAAAAGAATGGAAAGGCAATGAGCGGGTAGCCATTGAATTTGAACCTGGCATTGCCATCAATACGAGTTTTGATAACGAAGTTTATTTCAGCTACGGCCCGTTGGTTTTAGCCCATCCCATTGAGGCCATCGAAACCAAAACAAAAGAATATGGGATAAAGGATCTATTTGATGCTTATTATAAACCGGTAAAACGGGATGAGTATATTTACCGCGGCGGCAGTGTTGCAAAAAAGGAGGGTGGACTCAATTTTGAGGTTGACTTGTTTAATGAACAATCCGGGATGACTGAAAAAGTTTCCCTGGTGCCTATAGGTAGGACCATTTTAAGACAGGTAAGTTTTAAAAAAGAAAATAATCAATGAGATTTTTATCACTAAAAAAATTGCTGGTCTTATCCGCGGCTTGTTTCGTTTTCCTGGCCAGCCGGGCCCAGAATGATCAATCGCGTTTTAAGGTGATCGGTTTTTTCACAGCCAAAAATGATGCAGCGCATATCAGTTTTGTGCACGAAGCCAATCGCTGGTTCACAGAGAAAGGAAAACAATATCATTTCGCTTATGATTCCACCAACGATTGGAACAATTTAAATTCAACCTTTCTTTCAAAATACCAGGTTGTTATTTTTCTCGACACAAGACCCGACTCCCTGGATCAACGAGAGGCTTTTGAACGATACATGAAGAACGGCGGTGCCTGGATGGGGTTTCATTTTGCAGGATTTGCTTTAACACCCTCAGCCTACCCCCAAAACTGGGATTGGTACCACAATGAGTTTATCGGTGCCGGTGAGTATGTCAGTAACACATGGCGACCGACATCCGCTTTTTTAAGAGTGGAAGATCCTTCTCATCCGTTATTTAAAGGCAAAGCAAGAGTATTTAAATCTTCTCCGAATGAATGGTATCGCTGGAAGAATGATCTGACAAAAAATAAAGACATAAAAATCCTTCTTTCTATCGACTCAAGCAGTTTTCCGTTAGGCACCGGTCCGAAACCACACGAAATATGGCATAGCGGGTATTATCCAGTCGTGTGGACGAATCAACGATACAGGATGATCTATTTCAATATGGGTCACAATGATATCGACTACGAACACAAAACCAATAAAGAGCTTTCATTGACTTTTGGCAATGAGCAGCAAGACCAATTAGTACTAGATGCTTTATTTTGGCTAACGAGAAGAAAAATTCCAAGAACCAAATAACGAGAACCAAAAAAGTCTCAAATAGAAAATCACAAATCTCCACGACGGATGATTCTGCTTGACTATTATAATTTGCAATTTATTTGGATCTTGCTGTTTGGTTCTTGGTTCTTTGAGTTAAGAAATATTTTCAATTATCCCGGCAATCCCCTGTCCGCCGCCCACACAAGCTGTCACCATCCCATATTTTTTATTCAGCCTTTTCATATCATTCAGGATCTGAATGGTCAGCTTGCAACCGGTACAACCCAAAGGATGGCCCAGGGCGATTGCACCGCCGTTGATATTTACTTTTGAAGGATCCAGTTTCGTTTCGCGGATAACAGCCAGCGCCTGAGAAGCAAATGCTTCATTCAGTTCGATAAGATCAATATCATTCAAACTCATGCCGACCTGTTTCAATGCTTTCGGAATAGCAGCTACTGGCCCGATTCCCATGATACGCGGATGTACACCCGCGGAGGCGCAGGCTACCAGGCGGCCGATAGGTTTTAATCCCAGTTCATTCATCATCTTCTCCCCCATCACAATTACAAACGCGGCCCCATCGGATGTTTGGGATGAGTTCCCGGCAGTCACGACACCATTGGCGGCAAACGCAGGTTTTAATTTTGCCAACGCTTCCAAAGAAGTATCTGCTCTCGGTCCCTCGTCGGTATCGACAGTATAGTTTCTTTTTTGTTTCTTACCTTTTTCATCTACGTACACTTCTTCTACATTAATAGGAAGTATGCCACCTTTAAAATAACCGCTCTTTATCGCGTTGATGGCTTTCTGGTGAGAGTTATACGAAAATTCATCCTGGTCTTCCCGGCTGACCTTATATTCTTTTGCAACCGCTTCTGCAGTCAAACCCATGCTCAGGTAATAATCCGGCTCTTCTTTGGCGATAGAATAAGCAGGCACCGTTTTCCATCCCGCCGTTGGCACCAGGCTCATGCTTTCGGTACCACCAGCGATGATACAATCGGCCATTCCCATCCTGATTTTCGCGGTCGCCATGGAGATAGTCTCTAAACCGGATGCACAATAACGGTTCACCGTGACACCTGGTATATCAAATCCGAGCGCCCGGGCCGAAATAATACGGCCAAATTGCAAGCCCTGCTCAGCTTCCGGAACAGCATTCCCGACAATTACATCATCCACTCTTTTTGCTTCCAGTTGCGGAACCGAAGCCATCAATCCCCTGATAACATCGACAGCCATGTCATCAGGCCGGTAAAAACGAAACCCGCCGCGCTTTGACTTGCCCACCGCTGTCCTGTAACCGGCAATGATATATGCTTCCTGCATAACAAATATTTAAGAAGTGAAATTAGACCTTGTTTCCTCAATAACAAAATGGGGTCTCTGAAGGTTCTGCCAAGTCTAAAGATTGTTTCTCGCAATCCCCCCCAATGGCGGGACAACGAACAGCGTGATTTTGCAGCTTGACCATTTATTTCCGAGCTTGCCCACAGCCTCTCTGAAAGTTCAGTTATCTTCGCAACCGGTTATGTATAAGGTTGTCCGCAACATTCTTTTCCTGTTCCCCACCGAATGGATACATTATTTTTCAATGAACTGCATGAAGGTCTTCTGCAGTATTCCTTTCATGAAATCATTGGTAAAAAAGGTATTCTCTCCTAATGACCCGGCCTTACATTCTCATATCGGCAAGCTGCAGTTTAAAAATCCCGTCGGCCTGGGTGCAGGGTTCGATAAAAATGCAAAGTACCTTCGCGAGCTGGAAACCCTGGGATTCGGTTTCGTGGAAATAGGAACTGTAACTCCCCTGCCTCAAAAAGGAAATGATAAACCGAGATTGTTTCGCCTGCCAAAGGATAACGCGTTGATCAATCGCATGGGATTCAATAACGACGGTGTAAAAGTTATTGCCGAACGCTTAAAAAAATGGAAAGAGCGAGAGTCGAGAGTGGTGAGTCGAGAGTCGAGAGTTTCCAATCACCATAACTCACCACTGACCACTCACCACTCACGTCTAGTTATAGGGGGAAACATCGGCAAAAATAAATTCACTTCCAACGAGGATGCCTGGAGGGATTATGAGACCTGCTTCAAAGAATTGCATCTTTACGTTGATTACTTTGTCGTCAATGTAAGTTCTCCCAATACGCCTGGGCTTAGAGAGCTGCAGGAAAAAGAATCTTTAAGAAAAATATTAATGCACTTGCAAATGATCAATAACGGCAAGGCGGTGTCAAAACCTATATTTTTAAAGATAGCTCCTGACCTGGGTAAAGAGCAAATTGATGATGTGGTGGAGCTCGCACTTGAAATAAAACTGGACGGGCTGGTAGCCACCAACACAACCATCAGCCGGGACGGTCTCACCACTGACCACTCACAACTCACCTCTATCGGTGCAGGTGGATTAAGTGGCCTCCCTCTAAAAGATAAAGCCACCGAGGTCGTAAGTTATATTTCAAAGCAGTCAAACGGCGCTATTCCCATCATTGCAAGTGGTGGTATATTTGACGGGCGGCAGGCTAAAGAAAAACTAGATGCCGGCGCTACCCTTTTGCAGGTTTGGACCGGTTTTATTTATGAAGGTCCGGGAATCGTAAAGAAGATCTGCAAAGCAATAAGAGATGAGCAATACCCGGCATAAATTATTCAATCATTCATAAAGCATGGAACACCTTTTTACCAGCGAGAGTCTTATTAGTTTTTTTATTCTTGTCGTCCTGGAAGTGGTTCTCGGTATCGACAACGTGATATTTGTAAGTATCATCATGAACAGGTTGCCCGATAAGGAAGCAAAAAGAGCCAGGCGATTCTGGATGATCACAGGGATCATATCCCGTAGCTTATTACTGATGGGGCTCGGATGGTTATTGTCGCAAAAAGGGAAATTCATTTTTACCATTGCAGGCAAAGGTTTTGACCTGGCCAGCATCGTTATGTTGCTCGGCGGCCTTTTCCTTATTTATAAATCCGTCAAAGAGATACATGGCAAACTCGAAGGCGAGGACCCGAATGTTTTAACCGGCAAAAAAGGGATCAGTTTTGGCCAGGCATTGACGCAGATCGTGCTTATTGATGCGGTATTTTCTTTTGACAGCATCATTACGGCCGGCGGTACTGCCAAACATGTTGAGATCATGATCGCCGCTGTCGTCATAGCCATGATCATTATGTTTTTGTTCAGCCCGAAAATTTCTTCATTCATACATAAACACCCGACGTTGAAAATGCTTGCGTTGAGTTTCCTCGTTATGATCGGCCTCAGCCTTATCATCGAGGGATGGGATGAGGAGCAGGCCGAAAAACTACACCTGAAAAACTATATTTATTTCGGTATGGCTTTTTCATTTGGTGTGGAGATGCTGAATATGGTTATGCGCAAAAGAATTGCCAACCGGCGAACCGTACAGCTCAACGAGCCTCTATTAAGAGATAACGAAGATCCGGAGGAGTCCGACCAGGCTAGTTAGAACGCGGATTTTGATGATTGACATGAGCTTAATGATGACAACGTGAACAGTGAAATCAGCCTGCCTGGGCGGATTGAAAGAATGCAGATCATTATGTTTGCGATGATATCTTAAATGATCTTATTGATCATCAAAACCCGCGTTCTTACTCGTGAATGGAACCCGGCTAGACCAGTTTTAAAAGAGTCGCCGCTACGACGCCCGCCGTTTCTGTTCTCAATCTTGTGTCTCCCAGCGATACGGGAATAAAGTTCAAACGCATGGCCATTTCAATCTCTGCCGGGGAGAAATCACCTTCGGGACCGATCAGTATTATTTGCGAGGATAGTTCCCGGTCAAGTAGGCCGGACAGATGATGTTTTTCTCCTTCTACACAATGCGCAATGAATTTTTGTGCGATGCCGGCCACTTCTTCCTGGCGAAAGAGTAGATCGAAGGCAATAGGCTCATGTAAGACCGGTAGCCAGGTTTGTTGTGATTGGAGCATGGCACTGATACAAATCCCCTTCATCCGGTCATAACGAAATTTTTCCCTGATCGTCCTTTCACAATTCAGCGGTATGATTGCATTCACACCTATTTCAGTGGCTTTTTCCAAAAACCATTCAAAACGGCTTGTATTTTTTACTAATGAAATAGCGATGAAAACCTTTCTTGTACCCGGCTCGCTGTATACCCTGCTTTCAATACCTATTGTACAATGTTTTTTATGGCATTCGACAATACTGCCTGTAGCCAGCTGGCCTTTACCATCAGTCAATTGCAGCCTTTCACCAGGTTTCATCCGCAATACCTGTACAATATGATACGAAGTATCTTCATCCAGCACAATTTCTTTTTGCGAAGGATCAAATTGTTCTATATAAAAAAAGGATAATGACATGTTAGCCTATAAAATTAATACAAAATAAAAGAGTCCCGTTCAGCGAGACTCCTTTACATGTCTAAGATTAAGGGGAACAAACTTTATCAGAACGGGTCATCTGAAGTATCGTCGTTTTGCAGGTCATTCATCTTGCTGCCTGTTTGTATGAACAATTTTTCGCCGCCACCGCCGCCTTCATCAATGGGGCGCCAGCTGCCGGATGGCAAACCAACGCCGCTGTATGGATCTTCATCCCAGTTGACGAATTTCTGTATATGCAGCAACGCTTTTAATTTCACGGTGTCGAGCATACCATTACGGTGCTTGGCTATTTTTATCTCGGTAAGTCCTTTGATATTTTCGCCACTTTCGTTCGTGTTGATATCATAGTATTCCGGCCTGTAGAGGAACATAACCAGGTCGGCATCCTGTTCGATGGCTCCTGATTCACGAAGGTCACTAAGTTGGGGAACACGGCTGCCTTCTTTCGTACCACGCTTTTCTACTTCACGACTCAACTGCGATAAGGCAATGATCGGCACACTTAATTCCTTTGCCAGCGCTTTCAGGTTTCTCGAAATATTGCTGATCTCCTGCTCGCGGTTTGAATTCCTGTTCTCACCAGTGCCACTCATCAGCTGCAGGTAGTCAACTATGATCAATCCTATATTATGTTTGTTTTTGAGACGGCGGCATTTTGCTCTTAGTTCGAAAATGTTTAAGGCAGGCGTATCATCGATAAACAAAGGCGCCTGGGCCAGGCGTTGAATACCCTTTGCATAGAGTTGCTTCATTTCATGCTCGGCGAGTTTACCTCTCGAGATATTTTCGAGCTTTATTTCACTTTCGGCTGAAAGGATACGTTGCACGAGCTGGCTGGCGCTCATTTCCAGCGAAAACAATGCAACGGGTGTTGGTTTGCCGGCAGAAAGGGCTGCATTGCGTGCAAGGTTCAGGGCGAATGCCGTTTTACCTACAGCGGGACGTGCGGCCAATATGATCAAATCGGTGTTTTGCCATCCATAGGTTATTCGGTCAAGCGCCGAGTAACCACTAGGTACACCGGTTATATCTTCATTTTTATGACGAAGGTCCTCAATACGCTGGATGGTTTTTACCAGGACGGAGTCGATGGTATCAAAATTCCGGCGCAGGTGGTTGTTGGTGATCTCGAATAACTTGCTTTCAGCATCATCCAGCAGGTCAAACACGTCTGTGGAGTCTTCATATGCATCACCAATTATTTCACCGCTGATCCGTATCAGTTCACGCTGGATAAATTTCTGGAGGATAATTCTCGCATGTGTTTCTATGTGGGCCGACGATACCACGGTATTGGTAAGCCGGGTAACATAATAAGGGCCTCCTACCATTTCCAGTTCCTCTTTGAAGCGTAATTCTTCGGCAACTGTCAATATATCGATGGGTTGGCTTTTGTTGGTAAGGCTCTGCATAGCCCGGAAGATGCGCTGGTGCGCTTCAACATAAAAACATTCGGGTTTGAGGATTTCTATGACTGCATCAAAAGCGTTTTTTTCAAGCATTATAGCGCCCAGTACAGC
>DASSFT010000602.1:0-2241 GCA_035694045.1 Chitinophagaceae bacterium | reverse complement strand
CTTTGATGCTGAAGTAAAATCTACCGAAGATTCAATAATTGTAAACGGGGATACCGTAAAAATATATGCACAGAAAGACCCGGCCCAGATCCCCTGGAAAGATCACCAGGTAGATGTAGTGCTGGAATGTACCGGTTTCTTTACTGATAAAACCAAGGCTGAAGCTCACCTGAAAGCAGGAGCGAAGAAAGTCGTGATCAGCGCCCCCGCTACCGGTGACCTGAAAACGATCGTGTTTAATGTAAACCATAATCTTCTCGACGGTAGCGAAACAATTATCAGTTGTGCCAGTTGCACAACAAACTGTCTGGCCCCAATGGCGCAAGTGCTGGATGAAAAATGGGGAATCGTAAATGCGATGATGACAACCGTACATGCCTATACAAACGACCAGAATACTCAGGATGCTCCTCACCCCAAGGGCGATCTTCGCCGGGCAAGAGCTGCAGCAGCCAATATCGTTCCCAACAGTACCGGTGCCGCTAAGGCCATTGGTCTTGTGCTGCCAAGTCTCAAAGGCAAAATGGATGGAAGCGCACAACGCGTTCCCACGCTTACAGGCTCATTGACCGAAGTAACTGCTGTGCTTGGAAAAAAAGTTTCGGTAGAAGAAGTGAACGCAGCAATGAAAGCGGCCAGCAACGAGAGTTATGGCTATACAGAAGACGAGATCGTGAGCAGCGATATCGTCGGCATTACCTATGGTTCATTGTTTGATGCTACGCAAACAAGAGTACAGACTGTAGGCGACGTACAATTGGTAAGAACAGTAAGCTGGTATGATAATGAAATGAGTTATGTTAGTCAGCTCGTCCGCACTGTAAATTATTTTGCAAAACTGATCAGCAAGTAGTGTTCTGCCACGGATTCACGGAAAAAAATGAATTCATCCGTGTATCCGTGGCAATAATGAATTCATCCGTGTATCCGTGGCAACAATAAAATCATCCATATATCCGTGGCAATTCTTCCGATCAGCAAATAATCGCAGCAAAATCTTACAAAGAGCCTGTCTCAAAAGGCTTAAATGTCACGCAGCGATCCCGCATATTGCGGAATAACGAAGATTATCCTGATTTTCAATCGTGGCGCCGTCGCGCCGTGGCGTGAAATGAATACCTTTGCGGCCAGGCTTTTTCATTTCCAGGAGAGACCCTATCAATGTCGTATAAACTCAACAAACGCAGGATACAGAAAATCATCAACCGGGTAAAAAAGCTGCCGGGGGGAATCAATTTTTTCCGTTATACCCGGAATAAGATCCATGGATTTTACCTGAAATCGGTCGGGAGCACAAAAGTGCCGTATCCTTCTTCCATCATGCTGGAAGTGACCAACCATTGCAATCTCGGTTGCATCACCTGTCCCCGGGAATATGGTTTCGGGCAGGCTATGGCTAAAGGAACGATCGATATCGAGCGCATGAAAAAAGTTGTAGATGAAGTGGGTCCCTATATCGATTCTATTGGCCTAACCGGCCTGGGAGAAACCCTGCTATACAAGAAGCTGGAAGATATCCTGCAACATATCAAGAGCAAGAATAAGGGAATCCAGACATTTATTTCAACCAATGCACATATACCGGGAGCAGAGCAATACGTGGAGCGCCTCGCGCCATTTCTTGATACCGTTCAGATTTCCATAGATGGCATTGGAAAAACTTATGAGACCGTCAGGCTGAAAAGCGATTATAATTTCTTTTTGGAAACAACAAAAAAACTGGTGACGGTTTGCAGGGAGAAGAAAGTTTCGGTTATGTTCAATTTCGTAGCCGTAAAGGAAAACTATAAACAGATGAAAGAAGTGGTAAAGCTGGCCGTTGAACTGGGAGTTCCTTTTGTGAACATTACCCCGGTTAATGTAGGCAGTATCACCTCAGTCACTACTGATTACTACCAGTTATTTTATGGCGAAGACTTTAAGAATGAGTTGAAGCAGGCGTTTGAACTTTCAAAACATTCAGGTGTGACCGAACTCAGTATCTGGGATGTGAAGAAAAAAAATGAATTTAAAAAATGTCACCTGCCATGGAATCATTTTTATATCAGCTGGGACGGGTATATGACACCGTGTTGCGCCAAACCTTTTCCGAAAGAACTCAATTTCGGCAACGTGTTTGATACTTCACTCATGCGATGTCTCAATAGCAAAGAATACAGGCAATTCAGGGAGATGTGGTATAAAAATGAAACACCCGAGTTTTGTAAAAAATGTCATGTGGTGGACCTGGAACCTATTGAA
>DASSFT010000601.1:0-5999 GCA_035694045.1 Chitinophagaceae bacterium | reverse complement strand
GTCATTTCAGCTAAACAGGCACTGACCTGGCTCGATGGAAGAAATAACTCTTCATTTGGAAATATGTCCTGGAGTGATAACCAACTGACCTTTGATATTACAGCCCGCAGCAGCGCGAATAATATCAGGGCCATGCTGCCGGTCAATTCAGCCACCGGTACATTGGTTTCTATTACAAGAGATGGAAACCCGCTTACGTTCACGGTTCAAACGATCAAAGGAATACAGTATGCATTCTTTGCCCCGGTTACTGGCACCAGTACCTATGTAGCCACTTACGGATCTGGACTAAGAGTTGCCAACCCGCCTGTAACAGACATAGTGCCCGCAGTAACGACGGCGACAACAGAATTAGCAAAAACAGCTTCAGTGCCAGGACCGGAAATAACAAAACCGGGTAGATTGATCGTGAATATCCAGCCTAATCCAAGTACTAATAACTTCACCATTACGATCAGTAGTAACGATGAGAATCCAGTCAGGATAAAAGTTACTGACATGTTTGGACGGGTGATTGAAACATATAATAAAGTGACTTCAGCGGGCATGTTGAAATTGGGGCAGAACTGGACAAGCGGGGTTTATTTCGCTGAAGTGGTGCAGGGTGAGCAACGTAAACTGATCAAGATGGTTAAAACAAATTAACAACGATAAACGAAATATTTTTTATATAATCTCCTTGAATAAGAACCGACATTCTCCTTGAACGACCCGGCCACGGGCCTCATATCCTTTTAGACCATAACTAAAACTCTTTTTAAAGCCGCCCTTTAAAAAGAAAATTTAATAATTAAACCGTCATTTCTTATGGTTAAGAATTCTATTTGTTCCAGGAGAACAAAATTTATTTTGTTGGCAGCTCTCCTCTTTTCATTCGGCTTTTCTGCAAAAGCCGATGTGACGCCGCCAACTGTGATATCGACTTCACCAGGCAGTTGGTCGATTAACATCAACGCCGGGACACCTGTTTCCGCAGTCTTCAGTGAAGCAATGAATGCAGCTACCATCACCGGGACGACATTCCAGTTGCGAAATGTCCTTACCAATGCATTGGTGCCGGCGACAGTGACCTACAATGCCTCCACGCGAACGGCAACACTTTATCCCAATTCAGCGCTCAATTCGCTGCTATACCTGGTCAATATTGACGGGGGAGCGGCAGGAGTAAGAGATGCCGCGGGTAATGCCATGGCCAGTGATTATTCCTGGTATTTTATCATGATACCACTGGTTGACCTGACCTCTCCAACCGTACTTTCTGTTTCACCGGCAAATGGTGCGACAGGTGTAAGTGTCAGTACCAATGTGACGGCAATACTCAGCGAAGAAATGATGGCCTCCAGTATAAACACGACTACGGTTGAGTTGCGTAATCCCGCTAATGCGTTGGTAGCATCAACTGTGTCTTATAATAATTCCACGAGGACAATAACACTGGATCCCCTGTCTACACTTCCAGCTTCCACTGTATACCGGGCAACTGTAAAAGGCGGAAGCAGCGGTGTGAAAGATGAGAATGGCAATCCTTTGCAAGCTAATTATACCTGGTCATTCACTACCGCGCCGGCTGATAACATCCCGCCAACCATAACAGGTGTATCGCCAGCAAACGGTGCAACAGGCGTTGCGGTTAATACAACAGTATCAGCCGTTTTTAGTGAGAGTATGAATACATCTACTATCAGCACCTCAACATTTGAATTGCGAAATGGTAGTACTTTAATAGCGGCCGCTGTGAACTATAACGCTATAACGAGAACAGCCGCATTAACTCCTTCTACGAACCTGGCTTCTTTCACGACCTATACAGCTACGGTAAAGGGTGGCGCGACTGGGGTGAAGGATGCCGCCGGGAATGCGATGGTTAATAATTACACATGGTCATTCACCACAGCGGACATCGCGCCTCCGGTAATCTTATCTGTTTTGCCGGTAAATGGTTCTACAGGTATAAGTGTAAGCACAGCCGTCTCGGCAGTCTTTAACGAGGCGATGAATTCATCTACTATCGGCTCCGCTACTTTTGAATTACGGAACAGCTCATCCAATGCGGTGATACCAGCAACCGTTACTTATAACATAGGTACCAAAACAGCTACATTGACTCCATCGTCTTTGCTGGCACCGGCTACCGTTTATACAGCGACTGTAAAAGGTGGAAGTTCGGGAGTGAAGGATGTGTCTGGAAACGCAATGCTCAATAATTATACGTGGAGCTTTACAACAGGTGCAAGCATTTTTGATCCTGAACTTTTACCTGATAACCCGGCCATCATTGACCAGCCAGTAGAGGTAGGAGTGAGGTTCCGCAGCAATGTGAACGGGCAGGTAACCGGACTTCGTTTCTATAAAGGTCTTGGCAATAACGGAACACATATCGGACATCTTTGGACAAATACAGGAACACTGCTGGGACAAGTTACTTTCACACAGGAAAGCCAATCGGGCTGGCAGCAGGTGATGTTCTCGTCTCCTATTAATATCAATGCCGGTGTGTCTTATGTGGCTTCCTATTACAGTGTTGCTGGTATCTATGCTTACACGAATAATTTCTTTACTCAATCCTATACAAATGGCCCGTTGACAGCACTGGCAGACGGAGTTGATGGTGCGAATGGTATATACAAGTATTCTTCTACATCGACCTTCCCGACAGATACATATATCTCCAGTAACTATTTTGTAGATGTCATCTTCTCGTCGACAGCAGGTCCGGATCTAATTCCGCCGACAGTGACGTCAGTAACCCCATTGAATGGAGCGACAGGAGTAGATGTGAGTTCGACGGTAGTAAAGGCAACTTTCAGCGAATCGCTTACTGCTTCAACGATTAACAGTAGTACAATTGAGTTGCGCACACCCTGGGGTACACTAATTCCATCAACTGTTGCATATAACCCGACTACATTGACTGCAACATTGACTCCTTCAAACGCGCTTTCCTATTATGCCGAATATATAGCGAAAGTTAAAGGAGGAAGTGCGGGTGTAAAAGATCTTGCCGGTAATCCTCTTTCCGCTGACTACACATGGTCATTCAGGGCCGGTGATCCTCCGTTCATTTCACCAACGGAAGGACCGGGTGGACCAATATTGGTCATCAGCAGTTCTTCAAACCCATTCAGCCGTTATGCCGTAGAGATCCTCAGGGCAGAAGGATTGAATGAATTTGCAGCCGCTGATATTTCTACTGTGACTCCCGCAATGCTTGACAACTATGATGTGGTTGTGCTGGGAGAAATGCCAGTGAGTGCTGACCAGGTTCTGATGTTCACCACCTGGGTAACGAATGGTGGCACTTTGATTGGCTTCCGGCCCAGTACATTGATGGCTCCGCTATTTGGTTTAACCCTTGCTACCGGATCACTTAGTGATAAGTATTTAATGATAAACACGGCCTCAGGACCGGGTGTGGGTATCGTGGGACAGACTATTCAATACCATGGCCCGGCCAGTCTTTACCTGCTGACTGCTGGCACAACAAATATTGCGACTTTGTATTCCAATGCATCCAACGCTACAGCTTATCCAGCCATAACAACCAGAGATCTCGGGTTAAGTGGCGGGCGAGCTATCGCATTTACTTATGACCTCGCAAAATCCATAGTTTATACAAGACAGGGTAATCCAGCCTGGGCTGGTCAGAAGCGTGACGGCCAGATTGATCCCATACGCTCCGATGATCTGTTCTTCCCCGATTGGATAGATTTTAACAAGATAGCTATCCCGCAGGCGGATGAGCAACAGCGGCTGTTGGCAAATATCATTTTGCAGGGCAATCTTCATCGTAAGCCGTTGCCAAGATTCTGGTACCTGCCGAGAGATTTGAAAGCCGCGATCGTAATGACGGGGGATGATCACAGCAATAATGGAACACAGGCCCGCTTTAATCAATACAAAACTCTTGGACCCAATAGTGCCCAGGATGTAGCGGACTGGAAGGCGATTAGAGGTACGTCCTATATGTATCCTGGCACCCCCATATCAAATGCTACCGCCGCAGGTTTTGAAGCGCAGGGATTCGAGATAGCCTGTCACCCACATACCAATTGTTTGAATTTTACTCCAACTTCGCTGATGAATGATTTTACGGCACAACTTGGATCATTTGCATCGTCTTATCCTTCCGTATCGCCTCCGGCTACCAACAGGACCCATTGTCTTGTATGGAGTGACTGGGCATCGCAACCCAAAGTAGAACTGCAAAAAGGAATACGGTTGGATGCTACTTATTATTATTGGCCCGAGGTATGGATGCAGAACCGCCCGGGTATGTTCACCGGGTCGGGAATGCCGATGCGTTTTGCCGATATGGATGGATCATTGATTGACGTCTACCAGGCACCCACGCAAATGACAGACGAGACCAATATGAATTATACAGCATTTTGCAACACGGTCTTGGATAAAGCGATCGGTCCGGAAGGATACTATGGCGTATTCACAGCGAATATGCATAATGATTCCACTACCAGTGCAGGTGCAGACGCCATTATTGCGTCGGCACAGGCAAGGCAAGTGCCGGTAATATCAGCCAAGCAAATGCTCACATGGCTGGATGCAAGGAACAACTCTTCCTTTGGGAATATCACCTGGAACAATAACCAGTTGACTTTTACGATAACAGCTCGCAGTAATGCCACCAACCTGAAAGCTATGCTGCCGGTTTTTGCGGCATCGGGACAACTGGTTTCGATCACAAAGAATGGTAATTCCATTCCGTTTACAACGCAGGTGATCAAAGGCATGCAGTATGCTTTCTTTGCCACTACTCCTGGGGTTAACAATTATGTTGCTATATATGGCACCTTAACCACGAGGACAGCTAATCCGACTGTACCGGAGCAAATTCAGGAGACTACACAAACGGTTACCAAAACCGAAAACGTACCGGATCCTGCAGCCCGGGTAAAACAATCATTGCCTGTATTGGGTAAATTATATGCAAGCGCATTACCTAACCCCAGCTCAAACTATTTCAATCTTGTCATAAGCAGCAATGACGCCACCCCTGTAACGGTAAGAATACTCGATATGTTTGGACGAGTGGTGGACGTGCACGAAAGGATTGGAGCTACGGGTATACTGCGAGTAGGTGCCAACTGGCGGGGCGGAACTTATTTCGCTGAAGTGATACAGGGAGAGCAACGGAAAATTGTAAGAATGGTCAAAGCGAATTAAAAAATAATTAGAAAAACTGTGTTCACGGGTTTAGTAACACGAGAGCTCCGAAAGGGGCTCTCTTTTTTTTTGACAATAGCCAGAATTCTTGAAAAAAAACATATATATAATGAATTATTTATGGGTTTTTTTCTGAACTTAGAGTCTTCCGCTATAATTTATATACCCATAGAAAATCTTCCTACAACCTTGTTCCCGTAAATAGTAGATATCCTCCCCAAAAGCCAATGTTACACCGGGCCAACCGGTAAACCGCGTCCATTATAGCTATTAAAACCATCGTTCAATTGCCGAAAGGAGTTGTCCTGTGCGTCGCTAACCTTCCGAAAAAAAATTCAGATAAGCAGTGATCAGTTTGGCGTGTGAGACGGATGTGCCTCGCGGACTTTTATTTTTTTCGAATATCCTTTTTAAAGAACCCCGAAATACCTGTGATGTAAAAAAAAAGTAAAACCACGGAATCCAAAGATGACACAGAAAAACTTACGCCCGGAGTTATTGGTGCAAGTCCTGATTTTAGTTTTCCTGATTCCGGCTATAATGGTAGTCGGGAGACCAGGCAACGAGACGAACACCGCTTCATCGTCTCTGGCCATCTATTCCAATAATCAAAATCAGAAGAGTGGAGTATCTGGTGAAGATGAAGAACCAAAATTTCAGGCCGAAGGTCCCGGTGGTCCTATCCTGGTCATTACCTCGGCTGCCAACCCGTTTAGCAAGTACCTAAGCGAAATATTGAGAGCAGAAGGATTGAACGAGTTTGCCGTTCGCGATATTTCAGCAATCTCTTCACCAGTTATCGAGAATTATGACGTGAT
>DASSFT010000600.1:0-4332 GCA_035694045.1 Chitinophagaceae bacterium | reverse complement strand
TGTCCTGTTCCTCCGGGAAATTCGCCCCGGCATGTCCAATCTCTGGCACCTCGATTGTCGTAGGTTGGTAATCCAATTTTATCACCGTCCCGCAAGACCTGCGGGGTTAAAAAAAGAGATATGGGAATTCTAAACGTTTATAACTTTTTGTCAGTAAATGGGTATTTTAAAGGTCCGAATGATGATATCAGCTGGGCCCACGAAACTTCCAGCCAGGAATCAACCGATTTCGCTTCTGAAAGCGCGCAATCTTCCAGCACACTCCTGTTCGGGCGCAAAACATATGAAATGATGGCAAGCTATTGGCCATCCGAACAAGCAAAGAAAAATGCACCCGGTGTGGCCGAGGGAATGAATCGTTCGGAGAAGATCGTTTTTTCAAAAACCCTGAAGAAAGCAGACTGGAACAATACAAGAATAGTAAAGGACAATATTGAGCAGGAAGTAAAGAAATTGAAAGAAGCAGGAAAAAACATGACCATCCTGGGCAGTGGCAGCATTGTAAACCTGCTTACAGAAAAAGGGCTAATCGATCAATATACGCTCATGATCCACCCAATTGCCCTTGGCGGCGGCACAGCCTTCCTGGAAGATATTTCCAAAAAGCTTAGCCTGGAACTGGTGAACACAAGATCATTTAAAAACGGGCAGCTGCTACTTCAGTATCGTCGAAAATAAACAAGCTTATCATAAAGGTGACCGGCAGAATTTTCGGGTCCCGGATTGGTGAATTTAAAAAATGGACAACCAGGAGCGACTCATTCATGACAAACCTAAACAAGATCGAAGAAGATTTGGCGAAGCAGTGCAGTAGCCGATTCAATAAAACATTTCATTAAAAGACCCGATTTCGCTACCTTACTATTCCGAAAGATTTCACAAAAAAGTTGTGCTCTCCAGGATTTAGGAACAATTTTCTTCACTTCTATAACTCTTGTAAGATGGCCAGGTCACACCACCGCAAGAAACATAAACAACACGTCCAGCAGTTCAAACACAGGGGAGATTTTGCGGCATCGAGGACCAAAGGAAAAGCATCCTATACCTTCCTGATCATTGGGGTTATCGTCGGATTCCTGATTGGTTATTTTGCTTCTAACGGCGCAGTGGGCTGGATGGGAATTGGGCTGGTTGTTGGCGGGGTGATCGGCTATTTAATCGGCGCTCGCATAGACGCTGGAAAATAAGATGCATGAACTACCAGGTCTATGATCCCATACCCGAACTGACAACATTCGTAAAATGTTTCTGGTCGCTTGATGATGATGGAAAACTCAGTGCTTCCAGGCAACGAATTATCCCCGATGGATGCATGGAAATGATCTTCCACTACGGCGATCCTTACAAGCAATATCTTGAAGATGGTAACTCCGTTATTCAACCGCGCAGTTTTATATTCGGGCAGATCACCAAATACATTGAAATCGAGCCGACCGGCATCAGTGGAATCGTAGCAGCGAGATTTTACCCCGAAGGACTGATCCCTTTCTTGAATGTTCCTGTCTCCACGCTGGGAAATAAGGCTGTAGCGCTGGCCAAGATTTTTGGTGAAAAAGGAAAAACGCTGGAACAGGAAATAATGCTGGCGGAAACTAACGTTCAACGAATAAAATTGCTTGAGCGCTTTTTATTGTCGCAGTTGACAGATCCAAAAACAATTGACAATATCACCAGGGCCTGCGTGGAAACTATTTTGCAGTCAAAAGGGCAATTGGACGTGATAAAACTTGCTGGCAAAATAAAAATAAACAGGCGCAGCATCGAAAGAAGATTTGTATCGACGGTCGGTCTCAGCCCCAAGCAACTCTCCAGGCTGGTACGTTTGCAAGCGACATTGAAAATGTTGGAACAAAAAAATTTCAGCAACCTAACCTCGTTGGCCTACGAAAACGGTTACTATGACCAGGCGCATTTTATCAGGGATTTTAAAGAATTCACCGGGGTTAGCCCGAAATCTTTTTTTGCAGACAATCTTAAACTATCAGGACTCTTTATTGCTGCAGAATGAATGACCTGCGATATCGGGAAACAATCGAAAGAACCAAGAACCAAGATACAAGAAGCAAAAAAAATCAAATATTTAAACAGGAAACTCAAATTCTTTTGATTTGATTTTTTGTTTGGCTCTTATTTGGTTCTCGGGATTTGGTTCTTGGTTCTTTTTCTTACGCTTGTCGCGTTTTTACAATTTTGCTGTCCGTGTGGAATTTATTTTGCATAAAAAAAATATGAGACCAAACAATTATTCTCCTGGATTAAACGGGGCAATCTTTTGCATGGTTTTTTTTGCAATCGCATGTGATAGTTCCCCAGCCAGGACCGAACCAGGGGCTGTCAAAGCACTTGTCTTTGATAAATTTGTAGGCACCTGGCAGATCCCGTCGGTAAATGGTTTTGAAAGATGGACTAAAAAAGAAGACGGCACTTTCCGAACCGATGGTTTTACCATCAAAGGCAACGACACGTCCTGGAATGAAAATGCCAGAATTTATCCCGAAGCCGGTAAATGGGTTTTTGAAAATACCGTCAAAGGGCAAAATGATGGCAAAGCAATTAAATTCATTTCTTCCCTGTTAACCGATAATAGGGTGCAATTCAGTAATCCCGCCCATGATTTTCCTACCGATATTAATTATTCATTCATTGACAGCAATAAGATTCACGCGTTTATTTTTGGTCCCAATGATAAAGGCGGAAAAGACACAATGCATTTTGAATTCGCAAAGGTTAAATGAACGATATCGAAAAATCCGAACAAACCGAGAGAAGTGAAAAGTGAGACGTGAGACGAGACTAACGACTAGCGACTATCGACTCATCACTGTATCTCTCGATCCTGCAGATATAACAACTAGCCTCTGCGCTTCGGGCGTGCAGGTATTCAATCTCCGGGTGTTTGTCAAATATTTTCCCGATCAGTTCGTCAATGTCGTTATCACCTACCAGTTTGGTATATACCATTTGCTGGTCCGGGCTATACCCGATCAGGGTCAGGTGAAAATGTTGTTTATCGGCCTTTATCTCGGGAGGAAACCTGTAGACATCACTATATTCTTCCACTTCGTCCGAATGTATAAAGATCGGGCCGGGTTGATTGAATGCATTATCTATCGCAAAAGGGCTATGCGTCAAAAGCAGCCGTTTATCTTCTCCCCTTTTAAAAGGTTTAAGCGAAACTCTGCAGGGACCCAGCCCCGTCGCCACCTGCTCAATTACTTCATGCCCGAAATCGTCTTTGCGCGTAGTCCGTATCCTGGCTGCATAATCCACGGAGAGCGGAATAATTTTGAACTTCTTCATTGTGTTTTGTTTTTGATACAGCAAATTTCAGTGAGTTTAAAAACGGTATCAACCCGGTTCTTGCGGACTTACGCCGGTATTCGAGTTGACTCCAAAAAGGAAACTGTAAGGCTTTATTATTGGAGGACGCTAGTTATTGTCAGTAGCGATCGGGAAGCAGTTGGATCCAGAATCCAGCATCCAGTATCTAGCATCCAGTATCCAGCATCTAGCTCCTCTCCTTATTTTCTTCCCCGGCAGATTGAGCGGCTTCCCAGCCAAGGATCGCTGTTTTTCTTGCAGTTCCCCAATGATATTCTCCAATCAAACCGGTTGATCGGATCACCCGGTGACAGGGAATCAGGAAAGCAACCGGGTTGCTGGCAATGGCTGTACCCACGGCTCTTGCCGCTTTAGGTGACCGGATCTCTTTAGCAATTTCCGCATAGGTACTTGCACCCGCGAAAGGAATTTTCAATAACGCTTCCCAGACTTTGACCTGGAAGGGAGAGGCTTTTAGGTGAAGCCTGATCTTTTCAACATCCTTCCAGTCATTTTTGAACACCTGCAACCCATTTTGCTGGTGCATATCTGTTTTTTGAATAAACAATGCCCTGGAAAACTGTTTTCGTAGTGTTTTCAATTCTTCAGCGGGTTTATCAACAAAGGAAATATGGCAGATACCCTTGGAAGTGGAAGCTATCAGTACATCGCCAAAATAGGTTTCGGCAAAGCTGTAGTTGATCTGCAGGTTCTCGCCTTCATTCTTATATTCTCCAGGCGTCATTCCTTCTATGCTTATAAAAAGATCGTGAAGACGACTGGTTCCTGACAAACCTGCTTCAAAACTTGTGTCCGCCAGCGAATATTTTTGCTGTAATAATTGTTTCGCATGTTCAAGGCTGATAAACTGCAAAAATTTCTTGGGACTCACACCTGCCCATTCCTTGAACAGGCGTTGAAAATGAAAGGGACTCAGGTAAACCTGTTTTGCCACCTCGTCAAGATCCGGTTGCTGCCTGAAATGCTGGTTGATATATCCAATAGCTTTTT
>DASSFT010000599.1:0-3932 GCA_035694045.1 Chitinophagaceae bacterium | reverse complement strand
GATAGTCATTGGCGACGCAATCTGGAGGCTTCGATTTCCATAGCGACTAGTTTGCGTCGAGCTGCCGGCAGTTGCTAGTGGATGGCAGAGCTTTCCGGCAGCCCTCGCAAGGACGGAAGACCCTGCGAGGGGGCAGCCTTTGCGACTTTGAAAAGTGGGTGCACAATATCGTCTGACTCGGACTTTCTGGGTAACACGTCGTTGCGTGATAAAAGCTGACTACCGTTTTTAATCTTTAAACAAGACCCCTCCCAATTTGTTATTTTTGTAAGTATTCACCATGAATGATCCCATCATAAATAAAGTAGCCGAAAGCGGGCTGATCACCGTTGATCCCGCAGATTATTATCCCAAACAGGAGGTAAAAACCTTTGATCTCAAAGATTTCTTATTCATGGGCATGATATTGAAGGAAAAAGAATTCCGCCAGGCGTTAAAAGAGCTCGATTGGGAACAGTTCCGCGATAAAAACGTAGCCGTCACCTGTACCGCCGATGCGATCATTCCCGTTTGGGCCTGGATGGTTGTGGCCACTTACCTGCAGCCTGTAGCTAAAGAAATACTGGTGGGTAATGAGAAAGAATTACACAAGCTTATTTTTCTAAAAAATCTCTCGCAGATCAATGTCAACGAGTTTGCCGACAAACGCATTGTAGTAAAAGGTTGCGGCGATACCCCGATCGGCGAATTTGTTTACATGGAACTTACCCGCTTACTGCAACCAGTGGCGAAAAGCATCATGTACGGGGAGCCGTGCAGCACCGTTCCTGTATATAAAAAGAAATAGTATCAGCGAACCGGGCAGGCGCTTTGGCTGCTGATCTTTGGCTTGCATGGATTATCCTCGGCCTGGTTATAACTTTTATGATCCCACACAAACCCGATCTCTGAACTTCCGGCAGTATAGGAGTAACTGTTTTTTCCAACCTGTGCATCATGTGCAATCCCGACCCGCAGGCGGTCATTGTAATTATCTTTTCCCGATAAATTAAAGGACAGCGTCACGCTAACCGTATTCATATCCCGGAAATTAACGGTGCCACGATACCAAAGCCCAAGGCTGATGTCAATTTCATTTTGTGTTACTTCGCCACCCACCTGGTAGCTATTGTGATTGCCCTGCCGGTAACCCATTGCGCCGATACTAAGCGACCATCTTCTCTCGGGATTTGTATAGGTATATAAAAGATTGCCCGACCACAACACAGGCAAATTACTCCGGATTGTATCCGAGGTAGAAGTGAATGATTCATCTGGCCTGTTGATATGATGGGCGCTGAACCCCGCAAGTAACCGGCTATTGTCTGTAAGATTGTAGTTGAAGAAAGTTCCAGCAGAAAAATCAGGATAGAATTTGCCACTGTTAGCGGCTACATCAGCCGAAGACGCCGAGCCCGGAATTACGCCATTAATATCCAGCTCATCGGCAAACACGAGTTTGCTATAGTCGATTCGTCGTTGCGCCAGCCCAAATTGCATGGCGCCGGTCCAGAACCACCGGGGCTGGCCACCATTTTCCGCGGTACTTGCCACACCCGAACAAACAGTATAAGCATAAGATGCATAAACACCGGTTTTTTTCAGGTAGCCCTCATTTGAGTTGGTCACGAGTAACCCAATGCCACTACTGATCGAAGGAAAGAACTTATCAACTGACACAGCAGCATAATTCATTTGTGAGGGTATTGTCCACCAGTGGCGCCGGTAAATAGCACTAAAGCGAAGATCATGTTCACCCGCACCCGTTGCAGCAGGATTGGTGTTAATGGGTGATAGGTAGGCCTGCGAGAATACCGGGTCCTGCGCGAGGCTCTCCTGTTGTATAAAGAAATATGCAACCAGCGCTGCACAAACAAATCTTATCTTCTTTTTAAGTATGGATTGCATAAAAACTATTTTATAATGGTAATAAAACCAGCTTTGACATATTTGTTGCTTCCCGGGTACAACATCCCTTTCCATTCCGTTCCGTTGAGATAGGTTCCTTCAATCTGCCAGCTGTAGACATCCTGTTGCAATACCTGCCCGTTGAATTTTCCATCCCAGGGTTCACTCGGCGAGCCGTTCGCATCGAGCCGGCTTGTCTCAAATATCTTTTGACCCCAATTGTTGTAGATGCGAAGATGATAGGTCTTTAATCCTTTTGCCAGTGGTAAAAATTGACGAAGACTATAGTTAGCGCAGCCCATGCACATTGCATTCGGCACATATACATAGCCCGGGACATAAAGCACAGTTACCCTAACCGAATCTTGGGCTTTACAACCCGTGCTGAAGTCGGTAACAAGCAGTTTTACTTTATATACACCCGTATCGCCATATTCATAACTTATCTCTCTCCCGTTTTTGGTTTGCTGCGTTCTGTCGCCCATATGCCACACATACGTTTTGTTTGCGTTAGTGGCAGCGGTGTCTTTAAATGTGAACCGGTAATCAGGTTGTTGAATCACCACTGATGGACTTACTTCAATATACGGATAGGGCAGGGGCTGAACGATCAACTTGCCAGAAAGCGAAGTGTCGCCACAGCCGGCAGCATTCTGCGCCAGTGCACGGATGGTATATTCTTCGGGCACGATGTTATTGATTGTGCAGACAAACCGGTAATTGAAGGGGTTGGTTGTTCCTTCGATGGATCCGTTGACAAACCATTTATAATTTACGGGTTCGCCACCATTGTTACTGGCGAGCGCATTGAACAAAGCCGTGGTATCATGGCTGCAGGTTTTAATAAGCTCGGGCCCAAAGCTGATCTGTGGTGTGCTATAGACGCGGAATTGATAGGTACTGCTGTCTGCACAGGCATCAGTAGTATGAACGACTAACTTAACCGAATATGTCCCCGGCTTATCATAGATATGCGTGGCAGACAGACCATTTAAATGAAATTCACTCGGCACAGAACTACTGTCATACACCGTCCATTCGACCAGGCTATAACCGGAAATATAACCGGCGGTTACATGCAAAGTATAAGGTGCGCAGGCCTTTCCAGGGGCTACAATTATCTGTGCCGGGATCTTCTCAACAACAGTTACCTGGTGAGTGATGGTATCGCTGCACATAAACCCGGAGCTATGCACCTTGTTGGCGATAAGCCTGATGGTGAAAACGCCGGCGTGATCATAAACGTGTTGCCCGTTGTTGAAAGAGGAAAATGAACCATCTCCCCAGGACCACTCGTAAGAGTTGGCGTTAACCGACAAATTGGTTACCGAAAGCGGAAGACCTTTGCAAACTTTTAATGGAGATGCAGTAAAGTTAGCGGTGGGCGGAGCATATACTATGACCGTTTTGTAGATAGTTGTATCTGAGCAATCATTTTGAAGCCGGATTGTAACAGTATAACTTCCCGGGTTTACATATAAGTGAGTAATGCTGTTTTGGCTATTCGGGATAATGACCGGCGGAGAATTGTCGCCGAAGTTCCAGGTCAATTGTGCTGCTCCAACAGAGCTATTATTGAATGTAATTAAATGTGGGGAACAACCAGAGAGCTCATTGCCATAGGCAGAAATATAGGGTTGGATAGTGATAGGATTGACAACAATGATGATGGATTGTGTATCCCTTGTACACCTGTTTTCAGATATCAGCCGGATCGTGTAGTTGCGAATAGTGCCGGTGTAGAAGGTATGCGTAAATGAGGTCAGGGAATGGGTGGTATCGGTTTGGCCATCGCCGAAATCCCAGTAGTAAGAAAAATTATTTCCCAGCGAAGTGTTTTGAATGTGTATCGTAAACGGAGAGCATCCTCTTGTCGTATCTACTGCGAACCGTGCCCTGGAATTAGCAAACACTTTAACGCTGTCGTAGTAATAAGTTGTGTCACAGCCGTTGTATTCTTTTAATACGATGTGATAAACCGTATCCCTGAAACTGGGGTTGGTAGTGAAAGTAATTGTGCCCGGCTGTACGGCTGTTGTAGTGAT
>DASSFT010000598.1:0-2033 GCA_035694045.1 Chitinophagaceae bacterium | reverse complement strand
TGCGTAACGCTGCACAATAATAGAAAGGGAAGCATCGGCTTGAATAATGAAGGGTTTCGGGGCATGGGCGTTAAAAAGGATAACGGGTATGATTTTTCTTTTATGTATCACCAATCATCTCCCGGTATTAAAATGTTTATCGAACTGGTAAATGAGAAAGGTGATAACATCGGCGCAACGGTTGTGAACACAACCAACACTGGCAGCGAATGGAAAAAGATCAGGACAAGTTTTACCGCCACTGCTACGGCGCCCAAAGCGTCTATGCGTATCTGGTTTGAAGGGGATGGACCCATTGACCTGGATATGATCTCATTGTTTCCGCAAGATACCTGGAAAGGAAGGCCGGGCGGAATGCGTGCCGATATGATCCAGATGCTCGCCGACATGAAACCAGGGTTCATCCGTTTCCCCGGGGGTTGCATAGTAGAGGGTTATGATCTTTCACAACGCTATCAATGGAAAAAGACAATTGGACCCGTTGAACAAAGGCAACTGATCATCAATCGCTGGAATTTTGAATTTGCACATCGTCCCACACCCGATTATTTTCAGACTTTCGGTCTCGGCTTCTTTGAATATTTTCAGTTAGCGGAGGATATTGGCGCCGAACCCCTTCCCATTTTGAATGCAGGAATGGCCTGCCAATTTAATTCCGCAGAATTGGTACCTATCAGTCAATTGGATCCTTACATACAGGACGCACTCGACCTTATCGAATTTGCAAACGGGGATAGTACTACGCAATGGGGTAAGGCCCGGGCATCGATGGGACATCCGGCTCCTTTTCATCTTAAGTTTATGGGTGTAGGAAATGAGAATTGGGGACCGCAATATATTGAGCGGTTAAAGATTTTTACAAAGGCTATCAAAGAAAAATACCCCAACATCAAGCTTGTCAATAGTTCCGGTACCGATCCCAACGGTGAACGGTTTGATTATCTAAACGGCGAATTGAGAAAGATGAATGCCGATATCATTGATGAGCATTATTACCGTCGCCCGGAATGGTTTTTACAAAATGCTTCGCGGTATGATAACTATGACCGGCATGGTTCAAAAATTTTCGCCGGTGAATATGCCGCCCAAAGTGATAAGACAGTAAGCGTGAATAATAAGAACAACTGGCAAACAGCTATTGCCGAAGCAGCTTTTATGACGGGCATGGAACGCAATGCCGACGTAGTTTGCATGGCCTCGTATGCGCCGCTATTCGCCAATGTAGACGGCTGGCAATGGACGCCGGATATGATCTGGGTGGATAACCTGAGGGTTTACGGTACACCGAACTATTATGTGCAAAAATTATTTTCAGTCAATAAAGGAACGAATGTGGTGCCCATACTCCAGGACAATAAACCACTGTCAGGGCAGGATAGCTTATACGCTTCAGCAGTCATTGACAGAACTACTAACGAACTAGTGGTCAAACTGGTGAATGTGTCGGGGAAAACACAGGCCAAAGAAATACAGGTGACCGGTGTCAAAAAACTGAACGCAGATGCGAAGTTGACGACATTAAAAGCGGATGAGTTAAGTGACGTGAATTCTTTTAATCAACCGGGTAAAGTAACGCCAAGCGAGCAGGCATTAAAATTAAAAGGGAAAAAAATATCTCTCTCGTTAATGCCTTATTCATTTACCGTCGTAAGGGTAAAAATCTCGTGATGGGTAAAAATGGCAGTGATCAATTTTGAAAATAAATACTGGCGCTATCTCGGATATTGCAGGACCACAAAAAATAGCGCGGTAATCGTTGCGCCGCTGCGTGAAATAAAATGCTGATGAGAATCCCTCAGACCACGATACTGCTTATTTATATATGTGCCATCAGTTCCTGCCACCAGAAAAAAACATTATTTGAATCCATGTCATCTTCCAGGACGGGAGTGGGGTTTGTCAACAAAATAGAGGAGAACGATAAATACAATGTACTTAACTACATGAATATGTACACCGGGGCAGGAGTGGCAGCCGGTGATATAAACAACGATGGACTTACCGATCTTTTTTTCAGTGGCAATGAAACCAGC
>DASSFT010000597.1:0-2065 GCA_035694045.1 Chitinophagaceae bacterium | reverse complement strand
TCCAAATGATTTTTTCAGGATGACATGCACTTCTTCCCGGACCATTTCTTCTCTCCTGCCTTTCATGCCGCCGGTCTCCATAATTATCGTGTGCTTTAAAGGCAAATTGTATTTTTCTGCGAAATCGAGTAACGCAAATGTCACACCCACCAGCAACGTTTTTTGTTTTGCCTGTTCCAGTTGCTGCAGCGTTGAAAAAAGTTTGTCAAATTCATCCAGGTAAAAACCGCTTTGCGCATGCCCGCTCAACTGGATCAGCTCATTTACCATATATACCAGTGAAGAATTGCCCCGCTCCAGGTAAGATGGCAGCAGACCGATGATACACCAGTCTTTTACCGGTCCATAAGCCAATTCAAAACCGGCGACAAAACTTTTCCTGTACAGTTCCGCATCCTTTATCAAATGCCGGCTGTTAACGGAAGTAGTGGTCCCACTGCTTTCAAAAACAATTTCAGGACCAAAGGACCCCGTGCGGATCGAATGTGTCTTGAAAAAACTGATCGGTAAAAAAGGGATTTGTGTAATAGAACGGACCTCGGCATCGTTGATATGGAGGGCGCTTACATAGTCACGATAGACTGGGTTGTTCGAATACTGGAACCGGAAAACCTCGAGGGCTTTTGACTCAAAATCGTCCGGTTGCATGGTAAAAATTTTATGACTGTCTTGGCGCAAATCCATTAGGTTGATGCAGGTTTTCAGCGTAAATTTGATAAAAGTATTCCAATGCGATTTATACCGGTTTTTTTGCTCCTGGCTATCCTGTATTTAAGTTGCGGCAAAGATAGCTTCACTACAACACCTCAATTAAAATATAAGTCCGTTAACAGAACTACGATCGCTGATAATCAGGTCCTGGTAGTGAAGTTCAGGTTGACAGACAAAGAAGGTGACTTCTCTCCTTTGCTGGGCATGAGAAGAATCGTACCTGGATGTCCCGCCAGCGAAATTTATGATTCCGCTTCATTCTCTATTCCGGATGAATTTATTAAAACAAAGCTAACAGAAGGGGAGGTCGTTATTTCCATTCTCAAGAATAAGCGCGGAAATAATGGCTGTTCGGGCACCGGTGCCGGTACAACCAGACCTGATACAGCAGTGTTTGCATTCTGGACCCGCGACAGGGCAGGTCATACCAGCGACACCGCCCGTACAGAACCAATAATTGTTATTAATTAACCAGGGAAGCCAACCTCGAATGGCCCCGCTACGGTTCTTCGTTTATAGCAATCTTTTTATTGCAGCTTGCGCGGTCCTGATGGTCAGCCAGACCTACCAGTTGCTGCTTCATATGAGTCCCGACTGGAATGTCATTGGCTTTATTTTCTTTTCCACGATCTGCAGCTACAGCTTTCATTGGTATCTCAGCGCAGATACCGCTCCGGGTTCTTCGAGATCCCTGTGGCAAAAACGGAATCATTCCATACATGTGATATTTTTTTTTATCGGGTTGGCCGGGGCAGCGATTTTCTTTTTCATTTTATCCAAACACTGGTTTTGGCTTACTCTTTCTGCACTTCCTACTTTTTTATATACTGCTCCTAAGATCCCGCATAAATATTTCCGGGTGCTGCGGAAAATAGCCCTTGGCAAAACTATTTTCCTGGCTGCTGTTTGGATGTATGTTACCACCATTTTGCCCCTGGCTGTACACGATACCGCCTGGAAAAATGACGCTTACCTGTTCATCTCAAGCCGTTTCTTTCTTATCTACGCCATCTGTATTTTATTTGACCGCCGCGACAGGGAAGAAGACAAGGTAAAGGGTATCCGCAGCCTGATCACTTTTTTGGATGAACCGGGTATAAAAAAATTATTCGTGTTCTCCCTCGCGATATTTACTGTTTCAACAATCGGCCTCTGGTTCTGTCAATACAATACCATGACGGTCCTGGCTTTATTAATCCCAGGAGTCATTACTGCTTTATTATATACTTATTCCTGGAAGAATACTTCAGACATCTTATATTATTTCACCCTGGATGGACTGATGGCTTTATCCTCTGTACTGACATTGTTGATGCGGATTTAAGTATTTTTGCGCCGCGCTGACCCACCTCAA
>DASSFT010000596.1:0-6090 GCA_035694045.1 Chitinophagaceae bacterium | reverse complement strand
CGTCCTTACTATTTGGCAGTTAGAACGCGGATTGATACGATCATTAAGATGTTCATAGATCTTAATTTATCAGATCATCAGAATAATCTGCGTCCTTACTATTTGGCAGTTAGAACGCGGATTGATACGATCATTAAGATGTTCACAGATCTTAATTTATCAGATCATCAGAATAATCTGCGTACTTACTATCGCCAAAATTAAATGGTCATTAATGGCCACAGTTTAGAATTCTTGCTAAGTTTTAAATTGCTACTATTCATGGCAAATATCTTATGGCACATTGATTGATTTACCTGTTTAAAAACATTATGATACGCAAATTAAGATCGGGTGAATACCGTTTGTATTCCCGCAAGAAAAATCCGAAAACAGGTAAAAGAAGGAACCTCGGGACATTCGGCTCGCTGGCTGCAGCACAGAAACATGAGCGGGAAGTACAATATTTTAAAAAACATTGAGGGGCAATAAAGAACCTATGGGGAGAAAAATGCGAAATCTGAATTTTGAACCTCGGAATTCGGGGTTCTTTCTTCGGATTGACCCACCTGCAGCAGGTTCCGTGCTTAAACGATAACTCTTACCTTTGCGCCCGACCATGAGCAACCCACACGACCATATTATCCCCTTTAAAGAATCTGCACAAGGTAAGAAAGAGCAGGTAGCTGCAATGTTTGATCGTATTGCAGGCGGTTATGACAGGTTAAACCGCTTTCTTTCGGCCGGAACAGATATTGGCTGGAGAAAGAAAGCAATCCTGCGTTTAAAAAAAGACGACCCCAAAAAGATCCTTGATATCGCAACCGGGACCGCCGATATGGCTATTATGGCTTGTAGGTCCCTTAATCCGGATAAGATCGTTGGTATTGATATATCACAACAAATGCTGGAGCAGGGAAGAAAGAAGGTTGAGAAAGAACAACTTGTGGATAAAATCGAGTTGTTAAGAGGAGATTCCGAGGCAATAAGTTTTAGTGAAAATACGTTTGATGCCGTGATGGCGGCTTTTGGAGTCCGGAACTTTGAAAACCTCGAAAAAGGTCTTTCTGAAATACTACGGGTATTGAAGCCCGGCAGTCAACTGGTGATCCTTGAGTTTTCAAGACCAAAGCAGACAGCAATACGGGGCTTCTATAATTTATACATGAAAATAGTAGCACCGCAGGTGGCCCGATGGTTCAGGCAAAATAAGGAAGCCTACCAGTATTTATTCGAATCGGCCAATGCTTTTCCCGAACGCCGGCAGTTTATTGATATTTTAAAAAAACTTGGTTACCACGATACCGGGTATAAATCGTTAAGCTTAGGAATATGCTGTATTTACACGGGAAGAAAACCTTTATAATACCCGGAACATTTTTAATACTGGGCCTGTTGTTTTTTTCTTCGCAGGTACAGGCGCAACAAAGAGACTGGAACCTGTGGGACCACGACGAGAAGCCTTATTATTTTGGCATCACTCTCGGTGGCAGCATGACGCGCTTTCATATCGAACAGCATTCCCGTTTCCTGCAGGACGATAGTGTAATGGTAGGCGAACCCGGCAACGCTCCTGGTTTTGGATTAGGCCTGCTGGCTACCGTCCGGATCTCGGATCGCTTCCAGTTCCGCTTCAACCCGCAATTATTATTTACCGCGAGAAATATTCTTTACACTCTTAAGTATCCAGATGTAGAGGGACAGACCAAAGTCGAAAAGACAGTAGAATCCGTTACTGTCACATTCCCTTTCCAATTAAAATTACAATCTGACCGTATCGGCAATTTCCGTGTATACATGTTGACCGGGGTGAAAGGAGATATCGATCTTGCCAGCAATGCCCGTTCAAAAAAAGCGGAGGACCTGGTAAAGATCAAGAAATATGATTACGGGGTAGAACTGGGCATTGGATTCAATTTTTTCTTTTCGCAATTCATTCTTTCGCCGGAAATAAAGCTAAGCAATGGTATCCCCAACCTTCATGCCCGCGACCCCAACCTGATCTACTCAAGCGTGTTTGACAAGATACAATCAAGGATGATTGTTTTCAGTTTACATATTGAAGGATGATGAAAGCTAATAGTCGTTAGTCTTTAGTCAGTAGTCTCACGTCTGACCTCCCGATGGCTATCGGGACACCTCTTACTGTTTAACAAACGGGCAAGCTCCGGATTCAACCTCATTTCCCCTAAAATAAACCATGTATTGCCCATTGCTTGCGGCAGCCAGGTTAATTGATACGATGTTGTTCCCCTTGGTTAAAAGAACCGGCATTTTTTGTACTCTTCTGCCCATATAATCGAGTACTATTAAATCACCGCGTTGGTTTCTTGAAACAGTAATGGATAGTTCGGCGTAAGATTTATGAACAGGATTAAATAAAACATTCATTTCGAATTCCGGTGGCTTTAATCTCAGAATGATATTATAAGAATATGTCGTCTTTCCGTCGAGGTCAACCATTTTTAAACGGAAATAACTGTCTTTGGTGACAGGAGTATTGAATGTATAAGTAGAAGGTTGGTTATTCGCCGCTACTTCGCCAACGGCCTCAAAGCTTTGACCTGGCAGCCGTTGCTCGATAATAAAGGACCTGACCTGCTCCTCGAATGCCGTTACCCATTCCAGTTCTGCCCGCCCGTTTATTATCAAGCCTTTGAAAGATAGCAGTCGCAAGGGAGTAGCTCCGAGACCGGTACAGGACGAGCAGTTGGGTAAAACTGTAGCTGCACCTATTACCGCAGGAGCTGGAGCAGTTGCACCCGAAGCCTGGCATATGTCTAAACTACTGTTCGATGTGATAGGTTGATTTCCATTGAAAGTAGTTGTGTACCTAATACAGGCGGTACCCGATGAAACAGTAACCGGGTTAACAGCATCATTCTGCAAACTCACTACATTGGAAACAGATCCCGGGCCCAGGCAAAAAGCAGCTCCGCTATTGATTGTTACCGCCTGTGCGTTAGCGGTGCCGTTATTAATGAACTCGCCACTATTAAAAACGGTCAACGAGCCATTGACAGTCATTACGGCAACCGGACCATTGTAAATAAAATTGGGACTTCCCTGGACACTCACATTGGTATTAAATGTAGTGTTTCCCAAATTGAAGAAATTTAGACTTGAACCAACGTTTAAGTTTCCGTTGAGTGTGAGTGTTCCCGTCGCATAAACTTGTAATGTACCGCTATTGAAATTCAGATTCGTAATAGTTGCAGAGCCACAAATCTGCAGGATGCCGCCATTAACGGAAATATTTGAAAAGAAGCCACCAGTTCCACTAAAACTATAAGTTTCGCCCGCGTTGATTGACACACCGTCCATAAGAGGAAGACCTGTTCCACAAGCAGCTGCTATTTGGGGAACGGGAGGTGTACAATCCTGGCTCTTTGCATTAAAAAAGATTAGAGAACAAATACAGATCAGAATAGAAGTGATGAAACGCATATCGTCACGGTTTGTAAGAACCATAATAGCTCCCGATGGAATCACCAATCATGTCTATCTAAAATTAAACCGATGTAAGCGCTATGTTGAGTAAGGTTTGCCCTGAATTATAAAACCGGGAGAATTGTGTGATTTCACGTACACAACTGTAGACTATTGACTCATCCAGCATCTAGCATCCAGTATCCAGTATCCGTTCGCAACAAAGACTATAGACTATCGACTATAAACTATCGACTTCAGCATCATCCTGCCCAATTCTCCCTATCCAAACTCCTGTACTGTATCGCTTCCGCCAAATGCTCCGGCCTGATCTCATCACTATTTGAAAGATCTGCGATCGTCCTGGCTACCTTTAATATCCGGTCATAAGCCCGAGCCGAAAGGTTTAGCTTTTCCATGGCAGCCTTCAATAAGTTTACACCGACCGTGTTGATCACACATATATCCTTCAGCATATTACTACTCATTTGGGCATTACAATAAATGCCATTTCGATCCTTATAGCGTTGTTCCTGGACTTCTCTTGCTTTAATGACGCGGTCCCGGATATGAGCAGAGTTTTCCTGCGACCGTAGATTGGTTAGCTCGTTGAATGCAACGGGTGTCACTTCTACATGCAAGTCTATCCGGTCGAGTAATGGCCCCGATATTTTATTCAGGTATTTTTGAACGGTTCCCGGTCCGCAGGTACATTCCCTGTCAGGGTGATTATAGAACCCGCAAGGACATGGATTCATCGAAGCGATCAACATAAAGCTCGCGGGAAAATCAACGGCTACCTTCGCCCTTGAAATAGTCACCCTTCTTTCTTCCATAGGCTGGCGCATTACTTCTAGTACGGTCCGTTTGAATTCGGGCAATTCATCCAGGAACAAAACGCCATTATGAGCCAATGAGATTTCTCCCGGCTGTGGAATACCCCCACCTCCTACCAATGCCACATCGGAAATTGTATGATGGGGCGAGCGAAACGGCCGCTTAGAAACCAGTGTTGAATTCTCAGGCAGTTTGCCGGCTACTGAATGGATCTTTGTAGTCTCCAGTGCTTCCTGCAGGCTCAATGGTGGAAGGATCGTGGGTAATCTTTTTGCCAGCATCGTTTTTCCTGCACCGGGAGGACCGATCAATATCGCGTTGTGTCCACCGGCCGCTGCAATCTCCAGTGCCCGTTTAATATTTTCCTGCCCCTTGACATCGGCAAAATCAATTTCAAAATCATACTGTGAATGAAAAAATTCTTCGCGGGTATTAATTATCACCGGCTTCAGTCCTGTTTCATTGTTTTCGAAAAACCCGATCACGTCTTTGATATGATCAACTCCATACACCTGCAACTTGCTGACCATACCCGCTTCCTTTGCATTCACCTTCGGTACTATTAGTCCTTTGAAATGTTCTTTCTTTGCCTGTATCGCGATCGGCAATGCTCCTTTGATGGGACGCACTTCCCCGTCCAGGCTTAGTTCGCCCATGATCACGTAATTGCTTAATGCGTCTTTATTCTCGAGTTGTTCGGAGGCACCGAGAATGCCAAGAGCTATCGGCAGATCGAAGGGTGTACCGCTTTTTTTGATATCGGCTGGCGCCAGGTTCACTACCACTTTTGTACGCGGAACATCATACCCATTTGTTTTAAATGTACTTTCTATCCGTTGCAAACTTTCTTTTACGGCATTATCGGGTAAGCCGACGATCATCGTGTCTTTGCCCGAAGCAGAAAGCCAGTTGACCTCGATAGTAATTGTAATTGCTTCAACGCCGTAAACAGCGCTTCCAAAAGTTTTGACGAGCATGATGTGATTGTTACCAGCCTGAAGGTAGAGCAATGCCCTGGCTGGCTTTCAGAGTAAAACAACAGAAGAAGTTGATGAATTAGCCTTATTATTCGCTTTTTTCCCTGTCATATAAGTCAATAGATCTATTTTATTATCCTGGCAGAACCTTCAAACAGAAGGGAAGTACTGGGATCCAGGATAACTTGGAGTGGTTTCGCTGGTACGGGAATTGAAAACTGCTGACTTTGAGTAGTGACTGATAAGATTTGCGTCCTGGTTTTTCCGCCACTACCCGTCCATATCTCTATTTCGAGAGGAAATACAAACATTTTGGGTTGCCTTTGGTTGACAGTTAGCAGGACCGTCTTTTTTCCATCATCATATTTCCATTGAACTTCGAGATGTGGTAATCCTGGCGAGTATAGCCACTGGTCAAAAAAAACATGGAGATCTTTCCCGGATTCCGCTTCGCAGATCCTCTCAAAATCACGTGTGTCGGCATTTTTACCTGAATAAGCTGCGTAGTAGTTCCGGATGATGCGATGAAAAATGGTATCTCCTAACTGGCGACGCAACATGTGCAGGACCCACGATCCTTTCTGGTAGCTGTTCGTGTTAAGTAATTTCATTAGCGGGGAAATAGAATCAACAATGGACCGGTTTGATTCCTTTGCAAAGGCGATTATCTCATCCCTGTCATCCCGCATCCGTTTATTCAAACTATCGGTACCGTATTTTGATTCGAGGTAAATATGTGTGAGATAAGTAGCAAAGCCTTCACTCAGCCACAAATGCGGGAAGCTTTTTTCCGAAGCCATATCGCCAAACCATTGATGAGCGATCTCGTGGGCGATCAGGCTCTCGACATTGTCATCTGAAGAAGCCG
>DASSFT010000595.1:0-4342 GCA_035694045.1 Chitinophagaceae bacterium | reverse complement strand
GATTCACGGCTGCTGGAGGAAGGAATGGTAATAATGCTGCTATCCCTGTCCGAAGCTATAGCATTTATGTTCATGATCATATCAGACTGGTAACCGTTAAGGGAGAAAGAGCCGGTCCCTTTTACACGACCATAAAATTCTTTGCTATCATTGAAGCCAGTATTCAACAATAATACCGGCCGGTTGTCATTCGGGCTCGTGGTACCGGGCTTACGGGTAGAAACGCGTACGTCAAAGAACATATCCCTGAACGCATTGTGCTCGATGCCGCCTTTCAGGTAAATAGGATTGCCGGTGACAGGATCAATCAACACTATTCCATCCAGTGTTATTTCGCTTGGCGTTAATTCGATCTCGGTATCGCGTATCTTATAATAACATTGGGTAAAATTCACTTTTAACCCCGCATCCTTTAATTTTCCCCTACCTATTACATTTAGTTTATCAAACTCGCCGATGACATCAAAATCACCGGTGACATAACCATCTATATTGGAAAACAGGTCACCAAGAAAACGTTCCAGGATCTTTAACTGGAAATGATTTGCTTTTAGTGCGATGCGGTTGTCTTTTGCCGTAGCCGGATCAAACGAGAGGTCTGCTTCAAAAGCCAGGTTATTTTCAGTGTTCAGCGTGTTTCCCTTGGCCGTTAACTTTTTTGTTTTATTATCATAATGCAGGTTGCTGATCTTCGCGTCACCTATTGAATCATTGTCCAGGCGGAATCCTTCGGTGGTAATATCATTGGAACCGATAGTCATCTGGCCCGTAGGGTCCGTGATCATCAGGTTGCCTGATACAAGTCCTTCCAGCCGGTTTCGTGGCGCAAAGAAAGGAGAGAAATCTCCAATGTTTACTTTTTTCAGCTCAACGGACACATCGTTCCATTTACCGGATTCATTAGGTTTGGTGCTGATCCGTACTTCCTGGTTGCTTTCCCGCAGTACAAGTTGACCAGCTGCCGGTGTATTGGTGCGGAATTCGAGTTCTCCATTTTCATCAATCGTCCAGGTCTTGCCACTGACCAAAAATGTAGAACGGTCAAATTCAATCTTCACTCCATTATTATATGTGAGCACCAGTGCGCTCAGGTTGGCCTGGTTGATGGGCAGGTTTGTACCCGTTGTGATCGTTACTCTTGATGAATCATTGTGTGCATTCACCCGGAACGACGCATGTGGTATATTGACACTGTCGCTGAGAAAAAAATTGGCGGTTTCACCCGAGAGCGAAAGACTGTCACCGGTACCGGTTGCTACCAGTTTTACGTCATCAAAATTGTAATTCCTGAATTTGAATTGCGGAACATCCGCATTCAACACCAGTTCGTGATTGGCAGTATTCAGGGACCCGGAAATATGGCTGTTGTTAAGTCCGGAAAGAGTTGAATCAATAAGCTTCAGGTAATCTTCAACATACTGGGTTGTAATGTCGAAGGTGAATGATTCATTTTCGGGGATTCTCCTTGGCGGTTTAATATATGCGGGATAATACCGGTTAAGAAAGAGATTGACTGCATCGGGCAGGTCTCCAATTGCAAAATTACCTGCAATGGTTCCCTCAAATTCATTCGAACGGGCGGTCAGTTTCTTTTGATTGTTGATGTACTCAGAAGATACGATCAGCGAATCAAAAGGTAAAGGAACTCCATTATGCGTCAATGATGCATCGGTGATATGAGCATAACCCAGGAAATTATCAATATTGTCGCCGGTAAAATCGAGATTGAACTTGCCATTAAAGGTGATATCATCTTTGGTCAGCTGGAGCGTTTTGAGATCTACGTGTTTTACGTCAGCTTTGAAATTGAATACCGGTGTCTTGCCATTGAAATCGATTAACCCGTTCATGGAAAGCTCTACAGATGGATCGATAATGGAAGCAACGCCGTCAAACAGTTTTTTATCCAGTTTTCCTTTGACTGTAATATTGGTATAGCGGTAATTATTGAACTCTATAAAACGAACTTTTCCATCCAGGTCGGCTTTACGGCTTTGTTCCTTAAAACCCTTTCCTTTTAGTGATCCATCCATGGCGATTGCGCCTACACCAGGATCGTTGAGGAATTCCCCTAACCTGAAAAAATCGGTGGATACCCTTCCTGAATAAACGGGGTCTTTGCCGGCCGGTAATTTCAGGTTAAGATCGCTCTTGACTGTACCCAGGTTTGACTGTATGGTTCCATAAGTCACGAAGTCGCGGATAAAACCTGTAAAGCTTCCATTGAAGCGGATGAACTGCAGTTTCCGGAGATCCGGCGAAGTCACATGGCGAATATCCGGTGCGATGGCTACCGCATCTTCATAAGTTGTCCTGAAATCATTCGCTTTAAAATCAATAAATGTTTTGTTGATGTCAGGTAAGCCAGTCAGGCTGATATCACCATTCAACAGCGTATTCTTCCCGGCCTGTATTACCATTTCCCGGCCAACAATATCGTCCACCGTGCCGCGGACTTTTCCTTTCAGGGATATTTTCTTCTTCCATGTCTTCATTTCGGGTGCGAAATAAGCGATGTCATCGCTGTCGATCTCGGAATCGGTAAAATCAGCCTGCATTCTCACCTTGTGAATGTAATCGCTCATGTCGTCTATATCATCATAGCTCATCCGGTAAAAATTGCGGATGATACTGTTATTTGTCTGCAGGTAAAGATCGTTGAAGGTCATTTCCTGCGGGGTCATCTTCAGGTTCGCCTCCAGCTTTTTTACTTCAAACCCGCTTCTTTCCTTCGATTGCAGGTCTACATGCGCGGTGATGGTATCTTCTTTCCAGCGTACATTGGTAAAGACGCCGTTTATACTCCCGAATTCTACATGCCTGCCGTCAAAATAAGACAGTACATCGTCAGACTGTTTGTCTTCCTTGACCATGCCGTTTTTGATCTCCAGCTTGTCCAACTGGACCATCCATCCGGCTGTGTTCCACTTCAACAAAGAATCAACCGGTTTGGGGAATACTGTTTTATTGAGTTTAGGCCGGCGGGAAGGATAATTGTATTCACTGAAAACAGGGTCTACCAGAGAAAGGGAATTAATAGTAATAATCCTCTTTGAGAAGTTGATATCTTTTGCATCCAGTTCTAAAGATCCCAGTGATACCAGCATGTCGTGACCGATCCATTCATCCTTTTGCCGGATAACTACATTCTTAAGATCTACTTTTTTTAACGTGAGTTCTATCCCACCACCTTTTTTGGAGCTGCTGCTATCTGTAGATGAAGAGAAAAAGCGATCGAGTATAAACTGGTGATTCCAGACAGAATCCGTGCGGTGGAGATAGACCGTAGCGTTCTCAAGCCCGATATATTTTAATTCGATATTTTTTTTAACGAAGAACCAGTCCGTAATGCGAACCTTCAGGTCGCCCGCATAGAGTAAGGTATCATGGTGTTTGTCTTCAATGATCACACCTTCGAAATGCATTTTATTGAACAGTGAGAAATCAACATGCTTTATCTCTACCCGTGTTCCAAGATCTTTTGAGAGACGGGCAGTGACCTGTTTCGTCAGCCAGTTTTGACCGGTGGAAGTTTGAACAAAGATCCATGCAGCCAGCACGAGAAAGAGCAGCACCAGGAAGAACCACAATACTATTTTTTTGAATTTCCTCAGCTTCAGCAATTTAAGGTGTAAAATTAAACAGAACCGGCCGCTTTATGCAAAATCAATACCAATCATATTCAAAAACGGAAAAATATGTTTGTCACTATGTAATTTGATCAAATTTCCCCGGATGGCGAAGCTGTTGGTCCATTTTTCACTTTCTTTTCTGACAGCTCATCCTGGGAAACAGAAAAGGAACCGGCAGATGCGATCCCTTTGTATGAATTGGCCAATTTTTACACCCGGAAATCATGTTTCAACCGATACCGGCTTTTCCCTGACCATTTCGGCAAGGTTTTCCAGTGATTGCTGCATCAGATTCTGATATTTCTTTTTCATAAACAACCGAAACATGGTCACCATCGCGAAGTTATTTTTCAGGTGGAAATCAAAAGTGACCCTGGTTTTATTTTCTCCCAGTTTTTCGAACAGGAAATAACCGGCGTGTTGTTTTTTTCTTTCTGTTTCACTGTAAACGATCTTTTCGGCACTATAGGAATAACTGCTTGTGATCATATTGATCTCTCCCTTATCCAAAACACAACGATGATGTGTGCCTACCTGCGGCAATTTGTGACTGACTTCGTCAGTGGCTTTTATCCCGGCTTGCCAACGGGGCCGTGTAGTAAAATCGAGAGCGGTGAAAAATAAAGTATTGATGTCGGTTTCATATTCCCTGGAGACCGAAAACATTTTTGATTTGTGGTTCATTTCGAGTTGCGGAGGAGGATCTGGCG
>DASSFT010000594.1:0-6721 GCA_035694045.1 Chitinophagaceae bacterium | reverse complement strand
GTAATCTTTACATTCCCACTCTTTACTCCCGTGATCTTGCCTAATTCTGCCTCGGCAATAATTACGAAATCGCCCTCCTTCCCAATGGTTGAATGAATTTTTATCGTTTTTAATCCGGGTAATGTCAGCGTAGCATTCCCACTAATAATGAAGGTTTCCTTTTCATAATCGAAACTGATTTGCGCCTCTTTTACACCCTTTATTTTGTCGGGGCCAATCTTAGCTGTTCCGCCGAAGGACCAACCGGTAACATTACTATACCCTACGCGAAGCTGACCATCAAATTTCGATTTATCGAATATGAAGCTACCTGCGATTTTAAATCCGGTTCCGTCTACAGAAGCCGAAATTTCTCCTTCCCCTATTTTCTCGATAGCAAACTTGATACTGCCTGTTAGCCCAATAATATTTGTTTTGCTACTGTAACTTATCTGCAGAAACGCATCCGTAACATTAAACAACTTCGGGAAATTCGTTTTAAGAATACCCAAAGGAATTGTTGCAACAAAGCTCAATTCTCCGGCGCTAAGAGAGAAGTCGATAGATAGACCCTTGAATAAGGGTAGATCCGGCTCAATTGTTCCACTCAACATTAAACCATAGGTGTCATCAATGGTTAATCCATTAAGTGTAACGGGGCTAAGCCCTTCGAATTTTTTAAACTGATTTTTATTAAATGATTTTGTGGTCCGGATATAATAGGTATTGATTCTTCCTGGCAGTTTGATCAACTCAAACTCCATCTCCTTATCTGTCTTTAATTTCTTGGAAAAATCCCTGTTTAATTTAAACTTGATCGTTCCATTGTCTTCAGTGCCTTTTATAGCATCAAGATTTGAGCTCACAAGATCCAACCCGGCAAAAAAGTTATCTACGGTTTTAGTACCAACTGGAAGCTTCATTTTTTTGGGTGATCCGAGACTTTCGCTCACATAAATAAGCGCTTCATCATCTTTTCCCTTGAGCTTTTCCATTTCAGCGGCAGGCATTACTTTCAAATGCGACAAATGTGCTCCATCCCCTATTTCCTTGTAGGTCCAATAAGCTTTTCCATTTCCGCTGTAGCCCAATTTCCACTCTGCTACTTTCGTGAAAATGTTAATGTACCCATCTTTGATTTGTTCTTCGTCCGGCAGATTGGGAAATTTACCGGGTGCCTCATTTTCCAGGTCTTTGAAAAAGCCAAGGCTTTCCCGGATTTTCGCGTACCGTTCTAATTTGATAGAGTTGCCCGAAGACATGTTAGCCTTTGAATCCAGCAATTCATAGTTATCCGGTTTTGTACTTGCCTGGTCCTGGCCGCCCAGCTGGTGTTCTACAATATGGTCGACCTGGTGCGTGGTCGGATGTCCCAACCTATTCCATTTCGGGATATAAGCATTTTGCTGGATCTGTTCCTTGGTTCCAATAATATGAAAGTTCTTATGTTGCTCCAGGTAAAAGAAATAAACCTGTTGTTTTGTGTTGCCGATTTCCTGTGATGGCTTATTTTCAAGGAAGGCCGACACTTTAGCATTGACGGCTGATTTCACAGCATTTTTCCAATTTTCCGTTTGTTCTGTTACTCCACGTCCCCGTACCGAATAAATTGGTAAAGTATACTTCGGTTCATTTCTCTGCTTAAAGTCAGGCAAAGAAATACTTGGCATACTTAATTCCTTTGCAGTAACATCCAAAGCGTGCCTGGCCCCTCCTTCTTTAAAGACAATTATATATTTTGGGCCTACTACGTCCGCTACCACGTCATCTTTGGTAATAGTTTTTCCTTTGGGTTTTGCTTTTTTTCCCGCTTTTTGCAACGAATTGCTTTTTTTCTGCACCCCACCACCCTGCTGCACTGTATGCGTTAACTCGTGTGCCAGCAGATGATCGCCTGAAGAGGTACCGGGCCTGTATTCTCCTTTATTGAAATAAATATCATTGCCATGTGTGAATGCTCGCGCGCCAATCTGGTCATTCATCTGTGCTGCATCCTTATCCGAATGAACTTTGACGTTACTGAAATCAGTACCGAAACCGGACTCCATTTTTTCTCTTGTATCATCTGGCATCGATGTACCCCCACCCCGGGATGACTGAAGTGTTGATTCTATAGAATCCGCTTCTCCTGTTGCCGAGCTATCCTGCTCCTTACGCTGCAAGGGCATTTCATCGCTGGGTGAAAGATTAGCCGTGTTGAGTTCAAGTGGTGTTGGACTTTCAAATGCCCGTTTTCGTTGCAGACGGCTGATCTTATTAGCCGCTAATGTTGGTTTTACTCCACTGTCTCCATTATTGTTTGGATCATCTGGATTAGTGGGTGGTGGTGCATGCTCGTGTTGCATGACCTTATCGGCCATCGCATCAGCTTCTTTTTCATAAACATCATCCGAAGGATTTATTTCGAGTTTGGTTTGTATCGCATTACCAAAAAAAGGTGTTGATGAAGCTTTTGTTTGTACTGACGTATGCTCCGGACCAGCGACCTCCCCGTTCTTCTTTCCGAAGAACGACCCGTTGCGCTTGCCCTGCAGTCGCGAAGCGGGTTTGGAGGTCTTTGATTCGGATGACTTCATTAGAAATGATATTTTAAACCAATTGCTGAACCAACGAAATTGATGTTGTCCGGGCTTGTGTAAATCGTATAATACTTTCCTTCGACAACGAGCGAAAGCCTGTAACTAATGAACGCGTTAAATCCTATTCCACCATTTATTCCAAATCCTCCATCATTACTCTTCGGTTTATAGTAGCCACCATTCAATTCCGCGATCATATTCCATCCCTGGCTGTTTGTCAGCGGGAACCTGTAAAACGCTCCAATTCCTCCTCCGATCACAGGTTGACTGGCATTCCCGGATTTACCTTTGAAAGAATAGTATCCGAAATGTGCTTGCAGGCCGGCGTTTTTCCAGAAACGGTAACCGCCCTTTAATTCACCCATGAAATTTGAGCTGTAGCCATTTGCAAAAGATCCTTGCGGAAAATTGTAACCGCCAACGAGTGAAATAAACGCTCTTTTACGGCTAAGGCCTGATAGCTTACCATTATATAACACATCTTTGTTGATGCGGATAATTATATCCGGGTTATCATCATAATTAATACCATTCAGTTTTACAACATATCTCCCATCCAGGTAATCGTTTGCCGCTGACGCGTTTCCTTTTGACATATAAACCGATATTTGGTCAGCCTGCCCGGGTCCAAGCAGGTTGTCGTTCATATCTTTTGGTGTGAAAGATATGAGTACAGGCTGCTCCCACATCACATATAAATTGGATTTATCCAATACGGGTTTGCCAAAATTCACATACACATCTTTTTCATCCATACGCGTGACATTTCCGACGCCGGGGACATTAGCTGTGATAAGAAAGTGCATAGTATATAACCCTACATTTTTTACACCCGTGAATTGTGCTTTATAGATCCCGTTGGACACATGTGGCAGCGTAACCGAACTTCCCGTGGTTTGAAAAACAGAGCCAAACCCGGTTTCATGTCTTAATACAAAATATTTCCTATCGGCAGTGTTCATCCTGTCACCGTCAATACGCAATGCATCAATGGCGGCATTCTTTATCGCGAAATGCTTGATGTAAGGAGATCCGAACCCGCCATTTTTTGATCTATCAGTCAAAGGCACTTTTGTGACCTGTACTCCGGATACATTGGCCCGGCTAAAACCTGAACTGAAAGAAACAATAGGGCTTTCCAGGCTTACGACCACAGTAGCATTCGTAACAGGCGACCCATTGAAAAACACGCTTGCTGCCAGGTTTATCGGGTCTCCAGACTGGTAATACTCCTTTCCAACCAGGGCAGTATGTTTTACACCCCGGTCGTCGATCATTACAGAGAATTCATAAGGTACATTTGTGATCGTTGAATTGACGGTATACCTGTAATCACCTGATGAATTCAATGGAGAACCATTTAACACAGCGGGAAAGTTCATTGTAAACAGCCGGCGGATAGCAGACTGGGCTATCCCTGGAGTTATCGCCCCTAATGATGTTATGTCCGTCCAGACATTACTAATATTTTTTTCGATCTTGAACGAGCTAAAATTCTGGTTGCCCACATTGATGATATTCACCAACATTTGATCCAGGTTCTCATTGATTGTGAACGTGCCCGTGGCAGTGTTCCCCGCAAATACATCGCGTTTAAACGTAACTATTTTCGGACTTCCGATTGATTTTGCCGCTTCGGTATAGGCCGTCAACAAACTGACGTTGGCATCGCAAACATCTTTGACAACAGTTACCCCGGTGCCTTTGCCCAGTGCATTTAGCAAGTTGCGGTATTCTCCCGAAGGTGTAAAAATGGCTATCGGGATAACAATAATTCCCAAATCATGATTGAAAGTGGTTGACCCAACCTTTACAGTACTTTTTGCAGCATCAGCCCATTCCAGGTTGGGAGGTTCATTCTGCATGCCATTAGTCATTAGGATAATGTATCTTTTACGTGACCCATCAGTTAAAAGTGAGACAGCATCTTTCAAACCGCCGCCGATACAGGTATAATCATAACCCTCATCGTGCCAGGCCTCAACCAGCGGCATAAGGGTATTGTCGCTAAAAGGCACAAGACCTTTTTCAACTTTTGAAGTGGTGTGAAAAGAAACGAGTCCTATCCGGTCTGTTGGACGGGAAAGTGCCTTCATCTGTGTATACAGCGCAGAAATTTGCTCTTTCAGGTATCTCAGCTTCGATTTGCTGGGAGGATCAGGACACTTTGGATCTCCCTTGCAGTAACAAACCGCTGTTTCGCCCATGCTTCCCGATACATCCACCACTAATACTATGTCCACAGGTCCCGCAGTAAAAATGGCATCCCCCTTGGAAGATACTTTAAACGTAAAGCTGGCTACATCGCATGATTGCAGGTTGTTTTTTACATTGATCTTAAAAGTCTGTTCGGCTAAATCTGACATCGGTCCTGTAAACTTGATGTTGGCATCTTTACCAATCGCATCCGAAAATGACAGGTACGAAGGCATTGGTGTTGACGCATCAAAACTCCACGTGTACGTTTCTTCCGGCCGAACAATTGAAAAAGGCAGGTCGACGGTATGACCATTAGCCACCTGGGTGTTTGCGGGCCCGGTAATGGTCATCGGGTCCGGTCCATAAACACAAAGTGAACGGGTATACGAGGTTCCAAATGCAGTAACATCTACACGGAAACATTGCCTCCTGACTGCAGTGGCAAAAGCCGGTACACTTGTACAGGAAGCCGGCGCAGCACAGGCTCCTGCACCCGGCGGGACGGGAACGCATTGTCCTGCAGGTACAACAAGATCTATTTCATAATCGTTGATACCATCGCCATCCACATCCATTCCGAGCGGTTTAGATGTAAAACTGAGCCAGGCTGGTAGTGGAAGCCCGTCTAATAAAATACTGACATTAGGCGATTGAAATTGCACCTCCGGTACAAGAATACGTGGCGTCAATGGTTGAACTCCATCGTGAGGATAAGTACTTAATGGAAGTTCTACAGAAGGTTGGGCATGCAGTGAAATGCCCGCCGGCGCTGTTATGATCAACAATAGTATCAGCATTTTACTGTATTTGCTGAACGCGGCCCGGTAGTTGGTTATACATGTCATAATTCAGGAGTTTTAATAATTTAATTCCACATAGTGGTAAATGGTTTATCGATCCAGGGCAATTGAACATAGCTAATACCCCACGGTAATTTTTCCAGCAATACATCATGCGCCTTCGCCTCGACATACAATACAGGAGTTTCTTCGCCCAGGTCGAGCTTACCTTTTCTTGACAGGAACGCTTCGCGCAAGCCATCGGTCGATGTATTTTTCAATACATCCCAATGTTGAATGACCGCTCTGAGCAGTTGTTCACATTCCTCTAACTCGTTGTCGGCAAGATGAACCTCCCTGGCAATTGCAGTCTTCAGCGGCATACCGCATAAAAATTTACAGAAGAGCAACTCCGTTTCAGCCGTGTTCATTTTTCCGCAGGCAAGAAATGACAGCAAATGAACAGCTTTGGTCTGCGATCCTTCACCGATGAATTGCTGTTTATCATCAAGTAAATCCAGCGTTGAAAAAAGAACGGGGAGAAAAGAATGAATTAACACCAGCCCGGCATGATCGACATAAATTCCCTCATCTGTTGATTCCTGCGATTCAGCTTTTTTTTCGTCCAATGAGATAGGTCGGGCACTATCCTGTTCTGTTAAAGGATGATCGCCCAGTTTGTTTGTAAGAGAATTGGCGCTTCCCGGCGATCGGCCAGCCATAGTGACCAGCACTGCATATAATTCTTTCTGCGTTTCATTGCAGGCTGGCCCTGGAAACTTTTCATCAAGCATTTCTAGAATATCTTCTTCCTTTGAATAGTTTTCCCCGGCCACCTTCCGGATATAATCAATGATGACTGTGAGAGCCAGATGCGTGTTTTCGGCCAGTAATATTTCAAAAGAAGCCCGCGCTTTGTCGAAATCAACACCTGTCACAATCCTTGCAGTATTTCTTCTATCAATAGGAAAGATTTGGTCAAATAACTCATACACATCGACAGTCCCTGTTGCTGCCTGTGATCGCAATGCAAGCAAGACCCGGTGTATAAAATCACCTGAGAACTGGTATAATAACCGCAGCAACGCATTCTTATTCCTTGCGAGAATTTGTTTCAGCTCGTTGATGAATGTTGCCGAAGGTTCAACAGCCACAGGCATAAAAAAAGTTTCAATGTCTTCCTCT
>DASSFT010000593.1:0-2226 GCA_035694045.1 Chitinophagaceae bacterium | reverse complement strand
TTTTCCCCCACGCGGTACGGCTTTAGCAGCAATATCAATATTCCACTGACGAAATTTTGTAAGGTCCCTGAAAGAGCCAATCCAACCGCCACTGTCATACCAGCTATGACGGCCGACATAAAGGTCAGCTCAATACCGGCGACCTGCATGACAAGCATGATCAGCATTATCTGAAGGGTAATAGCAATAAGGTTTTGTAGAAAAGAGCGGACTGATGGGTTAATACCTTTGACCACTAAAGCTTTTTTGATCCATCGGTTGAGAATGCGGATCAGCCAAATCCCAATCAATAGAACAACAATAGACGCCAGTATTCTGGGTCCATAAGCAAGGATCCAGTTATATGCCTGGTCATAAAATTTCTTCCAGTCCCATTTCATACTTCAGGTTAAAAAAGTCAAACCAAGACATATGAAAAATTATGCCGGAGAATGTGGACGAGAGGGGATCTGGTAGAGGAATTAATTCCTGAACTCCTGGCTGATCATGAGTCCATAGAATCCTCCGTCTTCAATGCCAATCCCTACGCGATTAAAGGCGGGGTTCATTATATTCTTTCGGTGACCGGGAGATTTCATCAGGTTGTCGTGGGCGATTTCCAGCGTTTGGGCGAGGGCCAGGTTTTCGCCTGCCGTCCTGAAATGAATATTAGCTTCTTTCATCCTGTCGAATGGATCCTTGCCTTCCAGGTTTACATGGGCAAAATATCCCTGGGCGAACATATCTCGTGAATGAGCCCTTCCTACCAATGTTTCCTGTGGATCCGCCTTCAAGGGATGCAATCCCTCCTTGGCTCTTTCATCATTAATTAACTCAAGCATTTTACTTTCAAGATCGGGGCGGGGGATAGGGTCTTCATAAGTGAACTGCAATTTTACCTCTTCATGCGAATGATCTTTGTGACCCGAAAAGCTATTCATGGTCTGCCTGACTGCCTGGTCAAAGACCGGCGCCAGTTTCCTGTTGGCCCAACCGGCCTGTACAGATAAATTTTTGGCTATCCGGCTGTGTTGCGTCTCTGCAGTTATACTTTTTTTCAAAGGCAGCGCCAGCAAACAGGCGGCTATGATAGTAGCATAGATTAGCCCATTAACCGCGCCGGGAATAATTCCGAAGAACCTGTTCGCGGTATCGTGGTTCACTTTTTCAGGAACAAAACGCAAAAGACGTTTTACAATAAGGCCGGTTAAAATACGGGCGGCAATGATTGTGAATATAAACGCTAGAGGCAGGAGCCAGGGACCGGCTGACATGAATTTGCCGAGACCTTCTGCGACGAACGGGTAGAAAATAAAACCCAGGGCAATACTTCCAACCCATGTAAAAAGATCCAGGGTTCCGCGGATAAATCCCCTGCGCCATCCACCCCACGCGGCCAGGGCAACGATGACAATAAGGATAAGGTCAACCCAGTTCATAGAGCATACTTTGAATAATAAAAGGAAACTGAATGATGGTATTCATGGAAAAAGGATCGTGACTATTATAAAACGGAAAAAAGCGTGCAATTATATATAACGGATGGTTAAATCATGCAAAAGATCAGCCCGATTGCGCAAGAAGATTTCTTGCGTTGGGTTACCTTTTAAACGGTCTGGTACATACCGAAAATCATTTATGTGTATAATTTTTTATCTTAGCTGCCGATTTTTGCTGACCACGTGGAAATAAAAACCGGGCGGAGTGTCGTCCGGAAATAATTGACTGTGAATTGGTAAATCTGGAAATCGCCTGCAATCAGCAGTTTTTATCATCCGGGGAATGAGTAGAATTACGAGGTTCGCTATGCGGTTTTTTCTTTTAAAAAATCTCGGTATTGCTTAAAAAATTACTATTTTAACTGTCCCAACCTATTTAAACCAATGCCGCTATGAGATACGCTTCTCCATTGTCACCGTTTCGCCGCTACCCGAAAATAAAGGTGGGCGCATTTCTCGACTCCTTCAAGGCTGCACATAAAAACGTATTCGGTTTTTTAGGCAATATTAAGAGCATCGGGATAACCCCGGGAATGAGCGCGGTTGAAAAAAGCAAGCTCGGGATCTTTAATCATCTTAATTTCTTCCAGTTTGTTACCGGTATGTTGGTACCGGTGATCGGGCTTTTAAGGGCCGAAAGCTTCCCGGTAACCGGGTGGATAATCGTCTGTCTCCCAGCCCTGGTAAGTATCGTGGTTCTGATCCTCAATAATTACCGCCAGCACGAGATCGCGCTGCTTACTTACTT
>DASSFT010000592.1:0-6073 GCA_035694045.1 Chitinophagaceae bacterium | reverse complement strand
TGTCCACTTCTGTCGATTGTTTGATCTCTTGCTCGGCCAGTTTTACCGTCTCCTCTTCAATGGCAGAAACCTGTTGATTCCATTCCCTAAGATCCTCATCTGTCGCTTTTTTCTTAACGGCGTCGAATGCATTCATGAAATCAGTAACATCTTTTTCAGTTTCTGCCGGGTCGCTTGCTGTACCCTGTGCCATTTTACTTGTTACAGAAAGCTGTCCATCGGCGGTCTGAATGGTGATTTCATTGTCGTATCCTTTCCAGGTTTTGTGGATATATGCTACCAGGATGTTATTCCCTGCATATTTTACTGTCCAACCCAGTTGCAAAAGTGCCCCATAAGCTATGACGTGCAACTTCACCGCATCGTATCCTTCAATTGTTACCGTTTGAGTTCTTTCCGGCATGTAAAATTTTTTTGTAAGATGCCATTAATTTTTCATTTGCCGAAGCGGCAGTGTCCTGGGTTCAATTTGCCCACAGAGAACCACAAAGAAGACACGGAGGGCCACAGAGAGACCAGGCTCTGTGGCAATTCAGATTTTCGAACAGTGACACTGCCGCAGAAGCCGGGGGAGCAACGGCTTTTTTTATTGTTAGTATCTTCGCGGCTCAAAATCATGGTTCATGAAGTTCAGGAATTTTAAGATGGTCGATTATGTGGTTTATGGCCGCGGCAGTTTTAACCAGTTGGATGAGATCATTGCGCCGCACCGGAAAGGAGATAAGCCTATGATCTTCCTGGTTGACCATTTTTTTGAAGGCAAACCATTACTTGGCCGCATTCCTCTTCGCGGGAAAGATAAAGTTTATGCGGCTGATGTAACCCATGAGCCCAAAACAACTTACGTGGATGAGCTGGCCAATCATTTAAAGAATGAATTCGGAACCGTCAGTGGCATTATTGGCATTGGCGGAGGCAGCACCATGGATCTTGCCAAAGCCGTGTCGTTGATGATGACCAATCCTGGTTCATCTGCCGATTACCAGGGATGGGACCTGGTAAAACATCCCGGTGTTTATAAAGCGGGCATTCCGACACTAAGCGGAACCGGCGCTGAAGTTTCAAGAACAACAGTACTTACCGGGCCTACCAGGAAACTTGGGATGAATTCTGATTTTACGCCATTTGACCAGATCGTCCTGGACCCGGAATTAGCGGCTAATGCTCCGGTGAATCAACGTTTTTATACCGGCATGGACTGCTATATTCATTGCATTGAAAGTTTGCAGGGAACTTACCTGAATGAATTCAGCAAGTCTTATGGCGAAAAAGCGCTCGAACTTTGCCGTAAAGTATTTATTGAAAAAAATGAATGGAGTGACGAAAGCGATGACCAGCTGATGATGGCATCTTATGCCGGCGGAATGAGCATCGCTTATAGCCAGGTAGGAGTAGCACATGCGGTAAGCTATGGATTGAGTTACCTCTTGGGCACAAAGCACGGTATCGGAAATTGTATCGTGATGAATCAACTTGAGGAGTATTACCCCGAAGGTGTTCAGGAATTTAAAAGAATGGTGGAGAAAAATAAAATCGACATTCCGCAGGGAATCTGCAAAGACCTGACCGACGAACAATTCGATAAGATGATCAATGTTGCCCTGGGAATGAAACCACTTTGGGAAAACGCCCTTGGAAAAGATTGGGAAACGATCATAACCCCTGAAAAGTTAAGGGCGATGTACGAAAAATTATGATGCCCTTATTAACTTATCAACTATTCAACTTATAAACTAATATATCTATGCCAGGTTTTGAACTTTGGGGCGACGAGGAAAGAAAAGAAGTAAACGAGGTACTCGAAACCGGTATCCTCATGCGCTATGGCTTTGACGGTTTGCGCAAAGGTGTCTGGAAGTCGAAAGAACTCGAAGCGGCGATCTGCAAAAGATTCGGTGCCGGGTATGCCCAGCTTACATCCAGCGGTACTTCTGCACTGACAACTGCTTTTGCGGCCCTGGGCATTGGCGCCGGCGATGAAGTGATCATGCCTTCGTTCACATTTGTAGCCAGCTTTGAATCTGTGTTGAGCGTGGGTGCAATCCCGGTTTTGGTAGATGTGGATGAAACCCTGACGATGAACCCGGAGTCTGTGAGAAAAGCGATCAGCGCAAAGACAAAAGCTGTGGTTCCCGTGCATATGTGCGGAAGTATGGCAGATCTCGACGCATTGCTTGCTATTTGTAAAGAACGTGATCTCATTTTACTGGAAGATGCCTGCCAGAGCATTGGCGCTTCTTACAAGGGAAGAGCTTTGGGCACCATCGGTCATGCCGGAACATTTTCGTTTGATTTTGTCAAGATCATGACCTGCGGGGAAGGCGGAGTTGTACTTACAAATGATGAATCCGTTTATATAAAATGCGATGGCTATACCGATCATGGCCATGATCATAAGGGTGGCGCCGATCGGGGGGCGGATCAGCATCCTTTCATCGGCTACAATTATCGAATTTCCGAGTTACATGCCGCAGTCGGTTTGGCCCAGGTAAGAAAGTTGGATTCGTTCCTGGACATTCAAAGGAGAAATCATGGCCAGCTAAAAAGTATTTTATCCGCTGTCCCGGAAATAACATTCAGAACGATCCCTGATCCTGCCGGGGATAGCTGCACTTTCCTGAGCTGGTTTTTACCAACAGAAGAGATCACCAGGAATGTCGTTAACGAATTGAAAGCGCAGGGAGCCCTGGCTGGCAATTTTTACTGGTATGATAATAACTGGCATTATATCCGCAAATGGGATCATTTAAAAAACTATGTTTCCCTTCATGCATTGAGTAATGACCAGCAAGCGGCGTTGAAAAAACTACAAACCCAGGATTTTTCTGCCAGTGATGCCGTTATGAGCCGTTGTGTTTCCACTGCAATTAGTTTGTTGTGGTCGGAAGAGCAGATACGGGAAAGGGGGGAGAAGATAGTGGGTGCAGTTAGAAAAGTGTTGGGTGAAAAATCGATTCCTGCCTGAGTTAAACTTCATGCGGCAACTGGGTTGGGTTAGTGAAAAGCAGTTTGATGCATCACTGAAATCCCAGGATTTTCTATTTTAATGCTGTGTTTTTCCCATGGACTTGCCTTTGATGCAAACGATATTTGTATTCGGATGCATTTTAGTCGGGAGTTCCGATTTTGCTAGCGATCTGTATTCATGAGAACAAAGTTGCCACGCAATTGGCGATGCCTGCTAATCCAAATAAATCAAAGCCCGCTATGCCGGGCATATCTCTCATTGTAAACAGCACGCAGGCAAAATGGTGGTGGCGGTGGGGGAGGGCAGCTGGGGAGGGCCCAGCAGAGTTGCTAGGCCTTGTGCCGATGACCAAAAGCTGCAGTCGACTGCTCCTAAAACCGGGAATAACCCCTGGAGCTCCGAACTAATGCCTGCCACCAAAACACAAACCCTATCTATCAATTATAATTTCTTCTCAACTACAACCCCCCACCCAGTCAGTGAGAAATTTATTGAGTAATCCGTAACACGATCTTATCCATTCTTTTCCTACCTTTCTCCTATGAATGTAAAGGGATTACGACCGGAAAAATATCTCAAATACCTGTACCTCCCCAACCTCTTTGGTACCCAACGCACCAAAGAAATATTATCTGTCAATCCTACAGTCATCCCACACCGGGAAGAGGCCACCGAAGTTGTCACCTCGGTCTATGATTACAACTCCAGCACACTGGAAGTGAGAAAGCTTGCCGCTGTTGAAGAAGCTTTTCAGTATAAAACCAGCGACAGCGTCAGTTGGATAAATATTGACGGTCTCCGCAAAGCCGATGTCGAAGCAATTTGTAATCATTTCCTCATTCACCCCTTACTTGTAGAAGATATACTGAGCATTAACCAGCGGCCCAAAATGGATGAAGTGGATGGTATTCTTTTCTGCCTGCTCAACATGCTTTACTACAACGACCAGAAACAAACGGTGGAGCAGGAACAAATAAGTATTGCCCTCGGAAAAGGGTTCGTGGTCAGTTTCCAGGAAGATGCAAACCGCGATGTGTTCAACCCGCTACGCGACCGTCTCAAATTCACTACCAGTAAAGCCAGGCAAAGCGGGGCCGATTATCTCTGTTACTCTATGCTTGACCTTATCGTTGACAACTATTTCCTGGTAATGGAAAAGCTGGGTGATCGCATCGAGTTCCTGGAAGAAGAAGTTATCCGCAACAGCAATAAAAGATCATTGGCCAGGATAAACCAACTGCGCAAAGAACTGATCGTTCTAAAAAGAAACATTGTACCCGTGAGAGATCTTGTAAGCGGTATCCTCCGCAGCGAAAGCGAGTTGCTCGATGACCGCACAACCAAATACTTCAAGGATGTTTATGATCACGTCGTGCAGGCTATTGATCTTTCCGAAAACTACCGTGATATAATGATGAGCATGCAGGACCTCTATATTAATAATGTCAACCTCCGGATGAACGAGGTGATGAAGGTGATGGCCATTGTGACCTGCCTGCTGGCCCCCGCTACCGTTATTGGTGGCATATTTGGAATGAACTTCGAATCGATCCCCTACCTTCATAATCAATACGGCTTCTGGATCGCAGTGGGACTCATGCTCATCATCCCGGTGTGGATGATATCGGTATTCAAACGCCGCGGATGGTTTTGAGCGAGTTGTGCCTTTTCAAAATAAAATATTGCCACGGATCCACTGATGACCCCATCTTTTTCCGTGAATCCGTGTCGAATCCTCCCGCCAAATGGCAGGACAACGAAGCCCCATCATCCCGCTCCGAAGGAGTCCGGACTCCTTTGTACAAAATGACGAGATAAAATCAAACAGGCACCCGACCGTATTTTCCGCAATCTTTGGCTGGTCCAGATTTTTTCGTTATCTTCTTAAAAATAATTCACAGCGCTATTGTGTTTCATTTTCTTTTTATCTATTTTGTTTTCCCCAGTTTCATCCTATAGCCTACTGCAAATACCGCGTAACTGTTTTGTGTCCTGCCCCTAGCTAGCATTTAGTTCAATACTCGAAAATGAACCAAAACTATCCGTGGCGGGCACTATTGCTCTGCTTGTGTGCTTTTATTCTATTGACGTCCTTAAACTCCTGGTCACAGGTAGTCGCGGGCATCCGTGCAAACGGGAAGATTATGTTACATGGAGATACGATCCATGTATGCAAAGGAAGTACGATCAACTACATCAGCGCCGCTCAGGGTTCATTAAACATTTACTGGAGATTTAACAGTGGAACTCCTTCAATAGCTTCCGGTATCGGTCCTTTCACCATTACGTATAACACTCTTGGCTACGACACCACTTTTCAAAAAGTAGTAGGTGGCGCTTTCGCCGATTCAACTTTTCTTATCGTTCATGTATCGGATATCTATCCTATAGCTGGCTATACTTTTTCTCCCGACAATGTTTGCGGTAACGAAAACATACAATTTACCAATACCTCCACAACAGGAGAGCCGCTAACATTTCGTTGGAATTTTGCCGATGGAAATAACAGCCCGTTGCGAGATCCTTCTCACCAGTTTCTTTCAGCCATCGGGCTTCCCGGTACTCAGGTATTCCCGGTAAGGCTTCTTGTCACAAATTCTTTTGGCTGCAGGGATTCCATCATACATAATGTCACCATAAGGAATGTGCCCGATGCAGCAATTGGCAATGCGGATCCACTGGTCAGCTTTGGTCCCTTCAATGGCATGTCGACTTTTAAGAAATGTAATAACATCCCTTCTTACAATTTTAAATTCAACAACCAATCCTCCACTATTGCCAATAATGTTTCCTATACCATACAATGGGGTGAAGGATCCTCTGATTCTACATTCAGCAGTTGGCCTGCGGGACAGCCGATCTCGCATACTTTTCCCCTGGGCGGAAGCACCATGACGGTTAATGTTACCGGGCCCGATGGTTGTATCGGTATAAAAAAATATGTTGTGTTCCTGGGCACGATACCGGCAGGCGGGCTTGCCAGCCTTGGCAATACTGATATCTGCTCCTCGGATTCGTTGCGTTTTCTTATTACCAATATAGAAAACAACCCGCCCGGCACTATGTATTCTTTCCTGATTAATGATGGGACTGCTCCGCAGGTAT
>DASSFT010000591.1:0-8323 GCA_035694045.1 Chitinophagaceae bacterium | reverse complement strand
CTGTTTGAAATAAATTCTTTCTTAATTTCATCCAGGTCGGTCCTGTCGCCACTGATCAGGCCTTTGCTATCGTATACAAGGAAATTTTCCTGTTTTGCGCCAAGACCGATATACAATTTCATACAGGACACTGCAGCAGCCCCGGCACCATTTACTACGAATTTAGATTTGGCAATATTCTTTTTTTGGATTTCCAATGCATTCAATAAAGCCGCGGCACTGATAATGGCTGTACCATGCTGATCATCGTGCATCACCGGTATATGTAATTCGTCTTTTAACCTTTTTTCGATATAAAAGCATTCGGGCGCCTTGATATCTTCCAGGTTGATGCCGCCAAATGTTGGTTCGAGCGACTTGATGATCTGGACCAGTTTCTCAGGATCTTTTTCGGCGATCTCGATATCAAAGACGTCAATGTCGGCGAAGATTTTAAACAAAACACCTTTTCCTTCCATTACAGGTTTTCCCGCTTCGGGACCGATATCGCCCAGACCCAGTACCGCTGTTCCATTGCTGATAACGGCAACCAGGTTGCCTTTGGCGGTATATTTATATACTTTCTCCTTGTTGGCTGCAATTTCCAGGCAGGGCTCTGCAACCCCAGGGGAATAAGCCAGTGAAAGGTCTCTTTGTGTTTTTGTTTCTTTTGTAGGTACTACTTCAATTTTCCCAGGCCTTCCTTTGGAATGATAGTCGAGAGCCTGTTGTTTGCGCAAATCGTTTTTATTCATGCTCGGTTATTAGAATTTTCCTTCCCTTCAATAGAATCGTTAGGGGCGCAAGTTACAAAATAATAATGTGGCGATTTTTTTTAATGGCCTTTTGAAAGAGTAACAGGCGATAAGACGGAAGAAACGGGTTTTTTATTCCGTAAATTGCTTTTCAAAAGAAATAAAAAGTTTTTCTCATGTATGCCCCTGTTGGTTTGGAATGATTTTTTCTGATATTTTTTGCAATACAATGACATTGATTTTGTTAAAAGCCCTTCATTTCACGTTCACGGGTAAACTTTTGCCAGTTTATTTTCGTTATTGTCATGCTCCTTATTTTTTATTAAAAACTTTATAACTGTGAAATCAAACCTCATCGCTATAATAGCATGTTTAGCAATTTTTGTTTCATGCAAAAAGAAAGACCAGGGCGGTAATGGTCCGGGCACACAGCCAGGCACTTCTGCTGCCGACAAGATCAAAGATTCAACAGTTTTATATTCCCGCGATATCTATTTATGGTATTCGCAAATACCGGCTTCTTTTAACGGCCGTACCTATGCCGATCCTAATGCAATTATGACCGCGATCCGCGCCTACAGTATTGAACCAGGTTTCACCCAACCGGTTGACCGATGGAGTTTCGCTGTCAAGCAACAGGAATGGAATAATGTAAGTTCGGGAGCTGCCCAGGATTTCGGTATGAACGTGTTCTTCAGGGTTGAGGGCGACCTGCGGGTGCGTTTTGTAGAAAGGGCTTCACCTGCAGGAGTCGCAGGAATAAAAAGGGGATGGAGGATCACCAAGATCAATAACAATACGAATATCACCAGCGCCAATTCCAATTTCATCATTGATGGGGTCTATAACAGTACAGCCTCCAGCTTCACATTTGTAAAGCCGGATGGATCAACTACGGATATTACGCTCACGGCAGCAGCTTACCAGGAACATCCTGTTTTTCTCGATTCAGTATATACTGCCGGCACCAAAAAAGTAGGATATATCGTGTTTAATTCTTTTCTCGGTGACACCACGGAGATCAACAACGAATTTCAGCGCGTGTTTAGCAAGTTTGCCGCGGCCAATGTAGACGAAGTAGCTGTGGATTTAAGGTACAATGGGGGTGGTTATGTGAGCCTCCAGCAAAAATTTGCCAATTACCTTGTCAATTCTTCGGCCAATGGCCAATTGATGATGAAGGAACAGTTCAACGACAAGTATACACAGTTCAATGAATCAACGAACTTCCAAAAACTCGGATCGATCAATCTTAGCCGTGTATTTTTCATCGTCAGCAGCAACACAGCTTCCGCCAGTGAATTGCTGATTAATAATCTGAAGCCATTTATGAATGTTGTACTGGTGGGACCTTCAAAAACCTATGGCAAACCTGTTGGCTTTTTCCCCATACCGGTAGGTGACTGGTATATCTTCCCGGTATCATTCCGCTCGACGAATAAAAACGGCGAAGGAAATTATTTTAATGGATTGGCTTTAAATAATATGGTAGACGATGGCCTGGATAAAAACTGGGGAGATGTAAATGAATCGGCATTTGCCAGCGTAGTGAGGTATATCAGCACCGGTGCATTCAGATTGCCTTCGGCACCGGTTTATACAGAAAACCCGCAAATTTCTGCAGGTAATAAAGAACTCGACAGGACCTTTAAAGGTATGATTGATACGAAAAGAAGGTTTTGAAAAAATAAACAGTTAGAATAAAGATCCTCTCACCAATTGTGAGGGGATTTTTATTATCTCGACCTGCGTGCAGTTTTCTTCCTGTTCATCTTGTTTGGCTTCAGTTTTTTTGCAGTAGCAACAGTAGCTGTAGGAGTGCTGGTTGTAGTTTTCTGATCGATTACCCGGGCATCAGCCTTTGCGGCATTTGCAGGTGCTGTGGGGTTGACCTTTGCTGCTTCTATTTTTTCGGCTGTTGTCTGGCCAAATGATACAAGTGAACCAATCAGGAGGATCGCCAGGATAGGAAGTTTTTTTACCATACGATTTTTTATATTAGACTAAAGTTAACGATTTAAAGATGCTTTTAATTGTTAAAGATAGTCTACAGTTTCGTGATTTTCATCTCCGCTTTTTCTGTTCTATCGGCATTTTCTGGCATGCAAGGATAAGGCGTAAGATCCACGAATTCAATTTTATACCCAGCTACCGTCGTGTCCTTTGGGAAAAGAAATGGCCATACCGCAAATTCGGCCAATCTTAGCCGGTGAGTCTGGCCATCGACTGAAAATGAAAACTTGCCGGCGGCAATACCGCGCCAAATACAGTCTGCATTGCATGGGCAACGTGAGTCCATTAACAATGAATCAAAACACAATTGAACCTGGGTCCCCGAAACTATGGGGCTCGCGCAGCTGTACAGCTTGATTCTTAAAGCACCGTCATCGGCGGTCTGATTTTTTTTACAAGAAAAAAAAGCTCCAAACGCTGTTACTAATACTATCATCAATGTCCCCTTCATAATCACAATTTTATACTCTGACACCTGTTTAGACACCGCCGTTGCATCCGTGTCGATCTTTATGATTTATCGGTTTATACTTTAACCGTTTAATTCGTGCGACATCTATCCGTGCATCCGTGGCAATCTTCATCTTTAAACCTTTCAACCATTAAACCTTTCAACCGTTTATCCGTGTATCCGTGGCAAAATCTCTATCAACCAATTAACGAATTAATCTAAAGGTTGCCCGTGGCAATCTTGCATTAGCTGAAATTAACAGAGCTTCCAAGCCAGGCCATCATGCCAATACCCGTTTCAATCGCCGATTCATCGATATTAAATGTAGGAGTGTGCACACCCGAAGTAATCCCTTTTTTGGTGTTCATCACGCCCAGCCGGAAAAAACAACCCGGTATCTCCTGGGTATAGTAGCCAAAATCTTCAGCACCCATTCTCGCTTCTGTTTCTTCTACATTTTTTGCGCCGATAAATTCTTCGGCTTTTTTCCTGGCCAGTTCATTCAATGACTCATTATTATATACCGAAGGATAGCCGACATCTATCAACAGGTCAATTTCACCACCCATGCTGTGGACGAGCTCTGTTGCCATTTTGCGTATAAGTTCATGTGCTTTGAACCGCCATTCTTCGTCCATCGCGCGAAAAGTTCCTTTTAGCTTGACTTCATTCGGTATCACATTGGTTGTTGATCCTCCCTGGAACGAAGTGATCGAAAGTACCGTTGGATTATGCGGGTTATTATTACGACTGACGATTTGCTGCAAACTCACAATAAGATGTGAAGCGATGAGGATAGGGTCGATACAGGATTGAGGAGAAGCCGCATGTCCTCCCTTTCCTTTTACAGTGATATATAATTCGTCCGCGCTGGCCATGACCTTACCTGCGCGAAAGCTCATTTTACCAACGGCCAGACCGGGATGAACATGTAACCCAAAAATGGAGGAGGGCTCGGGTCTCTGCAATACTCCTTCCCTGATCAATAAACTGGCGCCCCCGGGGTTTTTTTCTTCACCGGGTTGAAAGATCAGTTTAACAGTCCCTTCCCACTCGTTCTTTAGTTCATTGAGGATTTTCGCGGCGCCAAGCAGGCAGGTAGTATGTACATCATGGCCGCAGGCATGCATTACGCCTTCATTCCTGGATTTATAAACTATATCATTCTCTTCTTTTATCGGCAATGCATCCATATCGGCACGCAGGGCAACTATTCTTGACCCTGGTTTTTTTCCTTCGATCAATCCAACCACACCTGTGGTGGCTTTTATCTCGAACGAAATTCCAAACTGCTTTAGTTTATCCTGAATAAACCTTGATGTTTCAAATTCCTGGTAACTCAGTTCCGGGTTCGCGTGGAGATGGTGGCGTACTTCGATAAATTCAGCAGCGTATTGAGTGGCTAAAGCTTTGATCTTTTGCAGCATACTGTAAAAATAACTACAAATGCCGATTAGAAGATGGATGAGCGAGAAACAGAGCGGGGAGCGAAGGGAAATACGAAGGGGAAAAAAAGTTGTAAAATGGAGAAAACTCGCTCTTCATCCTGTTTCTCCGCTCTTCTCTTAAAAACTTTCGTCTTTGCTTTTGTCCGGTTTCAACTCCACAATGTCATTCATGATAAAAACTCCCTTCGGAAAATAAATATTCAGCTTTTTCTGGTATTCCTCGGCCTCCTTCCTGTCTTTAAAATTCCCAGCCTTTAACTTATAATAAGGAGACTGGTGCCAGAGATAAGCTTGTAGCTCGGGGAAATAAGTATAAATTTTCGTTTTAGCTCCGATGGCTTCATCGCGGTTGATGGTACTAATAATCAGCAACCGGTATCCCTTACCGGATTTTCTCGATTCCCGGGTAGTTTCTTCATTGATCTGTGCCTGCTTTTTTACGAGTATATCCACTCTCGGGTCCTTGTGTATGATAACTGAACTGCTGTCCGTAATATGTTTACTGCTATCATTGGCCGGGCGAACAATCTGTGAAAATGATTGCAGTGAAAAAAACAAGCCGAAAAGAAGAATGATCTTTTTCATATTTATTAAAACTAATGAACAAATAAACGGATTAACCTCAATAACCACCTCCGGCCCCGGCAATATTCTCTACCGGGTGCCAGGTTGTTTTTATTTCTTGCGTATCCATAATGAAATAAGGCGATTGGCCCTCGTCCGTATACCAGTTCACTTTATCATAGAAAATAATGCGTTTCAGGTTCAGGGCTGATTTTTCCCGCATCATTTTCTTTACAGAAGAATCCTTTTCGCAATAGATGGTTGCATTGACATCCATATGGTCAACGAACCAGGATGCCAGTTCGGATGGTTTTCCTGTTAAAATATTGACAACTCCGCCCGGGAGGTCCGACGAGTTCAGCACCTCAGAAAAAGTGACAGCACATAAGGGCTTTGTCTCCGAAGCCAGTATGACGCAGGTATTACCTCCTGTGATGACCGGTGCGACGGCAGAAACCAATCCCAACAACGAATCATTTTGCGGAGCGATGATGCTGACTACTCCTGTCGGTTCCGGCACCGAAAAATTAAAATGAGAAGAAGCAACAGGATTAACAGCGCTAAAGATCTGCTGGTATTTATCGCACCAGCCGGCATAATAGATCAAACGATCAATAGCCAGGTTGACTTCTTTTTCAGCTTTGGCTTTTGATGCATCCTGCTGCATCAACTCTTCAATGAACTGTGCTTTTCTGCCTTCCAGCATTTCGGCCATGCGGTATAATATCTGCCCGCGGTTGAATGCAGCCCGACCGCTCCACCCACTGAATGCGCCCCTTGCCGCAACCACGGCATCACGAAAATCTTTTCTTGAACTGAGACAAACATTGGCCAGCTTTTTTCCTGCTGCATTAACCGGCACATAATAACGTCCTGATTCGGTCCTCGGAAACTGGCCGCCGATATAGATCTTATAGGTCTTCAAAACTTCCAGTCGTTTTCCGGAAGTTTTTTTCTCCAGCCCATTTTCACTGATGGTAAGAGATGACTTTTTTATTGATTTATCCATCGCTCGTGTTTCGTTTAATAAGTTTAAGAAGTTTAATAGGTTTAAGAGGTTTTATTAGTCTTAGGCTTATATTTTATCCCCTTTGTTTCTGTGTTTTCCAAATAGGCTATGAACTTTTGAATAAGACTGCTGATCTTCATAGCATGGACTGAAATGCCATCAAACTCTTTTTCTGTAAGATAATTTATATCTAAAGCCCGGTACTACTGGGATCGCAGCTCTCCACATGAACCTTTCGCTATATACAAGAATTGAACAAATTCTTTGTTTCCTCCTCTTTCAAAGCCTTCGGCAATGTTGTCCATGATTGATCCAGCCGAGCCTTCTATTTGGTTAATTAACCGATAACTTTTTTTAAACCTGTCATCGTCGATCAATTTCCCAATCACTTTATTCAGTTCTCTTGCTTCTTTCCATGAAATTATTTCTTCAAATCTGTCAATCTTTGCCATTTGCCTAACTTTTTAAACTTCTTGAACTCTTTAAACTTCTGAAACCTTTCATACCAAATTCAAATACGCATTCAACCCATGCAATCCTCCCTCTCTTCCGAAACCACTTTCTTTGTAGCCGCCGAATGGTGAAGAAGGATCGAATTTATTAAAGGTATTGGCCCAGACAACTCCAGCTCTCATCCGTTTTGTCATGTTGAAGATCTTGGATCCTTTATCCGTCCATACTCCTGCACTTAATCCATAGGGAGAGTTGTTGGCCTTTTCTATCACTTCATCATCCGTTCTGAAAGTGAGAATAGCCAGTACCGGTCCGAATATTTCTTCTTGCGCGATACGATTGCTCTGTGCAACATTGGTAAATAATGTTGGCCGGCACCAAAAACCCTTTCCTGGCAGGGGACAACTGCTTTCATACATTTCCGCTCCTTCTTTTCTTCCTATTTCCAGGTATTTATGAATTGTAGCCAATTGCGACCGGGAGTTGATAGCGCCAATATCAGTATTCTTGTCAAGCGGGTCACCCACGATCAGCGATTCGATCCGGTCTTTTAGTTTCCGGATGACTTCTTTGGCCACTGATTCCTGTACATATAATCTCGACCCGGCGCAACAAACATGACCCTGGTTGAAATAGATTCCATTGATCACACCTTCTACTGCCTGGTCGATCGGGGCGTCTTCAAATATTATATTAGCTGCCTTGCCTCCTAATTCCAATGTTACTTTCTTATCAGTTCCTGCAATCGCCCTTTGTATAATTTTTCCGACATCCGTTGAACCGGTAAATGCGATCTTATTAATGTCCGGGTGGTTCACAATAGCAGCTCCCGTTTCTCCCGCTCCGGTGACTATATTCACAACACCCCTGGGCAGCTCGGATTCTTCAATGATCTCGGCCAGCTTCAAAGCTGTTAAAGAAGTGGTCTCAGCAGGTTTAAGGACAACGGTATTGCCTGTTGCAATTGCCGGGGCTATCTTCCACGCTGCCATCAATAATGGAAAATTCCACGGAATGATCTGCCCTGCCACACCCAATGGCTGAGCCTTGCGATTGGGAAATGCATATTCGAGTTTGTCTCCCCACCCTGCATAGTAAAAGAAATGATTAGCCGCAGTGGGCACGTCAAAATCACGGCTCTCACGGATAGGTTTACCGCCGTCCAGTGATTCAATGATCGCAAGCTCCCTCGCTCTTTCCTGGATGATCCTGGCTATGCGAAAAACATATTTTGCCCGTTCTTTGGCCGGCATCCTCTTCCATATCTTTTCATACGCATTCCGGGCTGCGTTTACTGCTTTATCGACATCCGCTGAATTAGCTTCCGCTATTTCGCTAAGTTTTTCTTCCGTAGCAGGATTGATCGTATCGAAATATTTTCCGTTGGATGGTTTTTGCCATTCCCCATTTATAAATAGATCATATTGCTTGTTGATCGTGGCGGCGCTTTTACTTTCCGGCGCGGGAGCATACGACCATGACGTGTCAAATTTTAATTTGACAGTGTTGCTTTTTACAGCGGTTTTCTTTTTTGTTGTGGACATAACTTTTTTATTTGACCAGCGACAACAACTCTGCTCATCGTCTGTTGCGTCGCACTCTTCATCGTTCTGTAATTCTGCTCGTCGACATTGAGCCCCTACGGGGCTCC
>DASSFT010000590.1:0-2189 GCA_035694045.1 Chitinophagaceae bacterium | reverse complement strand
CGTCTTATTTTCATTGCAACGGGCAAAAAGCAAGCTGGCGGCAACCGCAATAACAAAAAGTTGTCTGAATTTTTTCATACTGTTTCCTGATTTTTATTTCGCTCGATCTTATACTTTGATAAAAGTCTTTTTCCGATACATCCAATAAAGAATAAGCCAGATCACAATCAAGGCGGCCAATTGCTGTACAAATTCATTCCAGGATCCCAACCATTTCGCCAGGCCCCCTACAAATACATTACCTATCAGTGTAAAATCAAATAAATGGGTAGCAACATACACAGCAATGGCATTCATGCCTATTACAACAAACGGGAATGCCCATTTTTTAAATCCCCACACATCGATGATCAGATAAAATAAAGCCAGTAGTAAAAAACTCCATCCACCCGCATACAACACCAATGAACTGGTCCATAGATGATGGATGATGGGAAACCAGATACCCCAGAACTTTCCGGCCACCAGGCACCCGATACCAAGTAATGCCAGCCATCCCGCCTTCTTTTTTTCATTAGTTGCGGATAACAATATTTTACCGGCGAAGACGCCGAGCATTACAGAACACACAAAAGTCATGTTGGTCAGGATATAGGTCCAGCCCTGCCCTTCCTGGAAATGACCCAGTACCCGCTCGTCAACATACAGGGGAAGGTTGACTGTAGGCTCATACAATCCTGCTGGATGACCCGGGACCGGTATCAGCGCGATTACCGCCCAATAAAGAAGGAGTAAAAAAACAGTGATGGCTATCTGCCATTTTAAATTCAGTTCAAGGAGTAAAATTGAACTAATGAGATAACCAACGGCAATGGCATGAAGCGTATCTGTCCAAAGATGAATCCTGGTGATATCAAAGCTCAATAAATGACCCGAGGCGATCAGCCCCAAAATATAGAGGAGGACCACCCTTTTAAGCACATGCCGGTAGATATTCTTTTTTGTTTCACCTTTCTCCAAACGGGATTTGAAGGCAACCGGCATTACCACTCCAACAATGAACATGAACAGGGGCATGATGATATCATAAAAATGAAACTGGCCCCATTGATGATCGAAGTGTTCTGCAAGCCCGTTAAGAAAATTGTTGGGATGCGCTTTGGCAAGGGCGATAATTATATCACCGCCCCCGATAATCCAAAGCATATCGAACCCTCTCAGGGCGTCGACGCATACTAGTCTTTTGCCAATGCTATCCGCCTTAGTGCTATCAGTCATATCCTTCGTTGGTAGAAAAATTATTTGACGGCATCGATCATGATCAGATCGTATTCTTTCAGTATATGCTTATACGGCGCTTTATATATCACCGTCTCCTCTGATTTCTTATTCATTTTATTATCCCAGGTCACGACATGAATCTTTGCACCATCGGTTAACCCCGGGATAGTCATTTCCAATTCGGTGGTTTCGATAGCAAGAAGAGCCGTTACATTCTTACCGACAATTCCCCAAACATTAGAGGAAGGTAGTATGCCTCCGCCGGAAAGTAGATTAGAAATAGGATAGGCCACCTCCCAGTTTAAAGAGGTTGCCGTAATTACATATTTATTGTCCTTGCCCGTAATGTAAGGGCCCCGGCCATAAGTTTTGTTTGGCGCGCAGTAAACGGTGCCGTTTATTGCTTCCCTGGGTATCACGGTACCTGCCCGCAAGTCAATACCTCGTTGCACATCAGATCCGGTAAAACGCAGGTAAACGTTTTTATAGTAACCGGTATAGGGGATATCTTCTTCCTGGCTCTCGGGAAGAGATGCATCCGGAGCTCCATCCGAACCCGCACCATACCTGAAAACTTTCGATCCATCAATGCCGCATTTTTCCAATACTTTTTTCCAGCTGCTGCTTAGTTGGTTACCACTGGGAATACTGTTGGCGCATTGGATAAAAACAGGTTTGTTTGTACTAAATAATGAAACAACATCCTCCGGCAATATATCGGTATTGCCACCTTTTGCGTATATATAGTAAGCATCAGCGGGAACTACTTTATCGCTTACAACAATACTATACCCTGCATTCATGGCACCAGAGGTAATGGCATCTCCTGAATTGAACAGGCGGTTCCAACCGGAATTTCCTTTTTCGCTTCCTGAATAGTTAGTTTCCTTATCCAGCAATACAACAATGTTCATGGTGGGCCGGTCCTTCTCCTGCTTGTCAACATATTCTTTTATCCAATTCTGAGT
>DASSFT010000589.1:0-8782 GCA_035694045.1 Chitinophagaceae bacterium | reverse complement strand
GCCAGGACCCGTATGGCGTATGTTACCAGGGTGGGAAAAGGCTTTATCGATATCACCTTTCCTTTCACAAAACCATATCCGGATAATCTTTGTTTTCATAAGATCGCGCAGGTGCCCGGGCAACAACAATTCAATCATCATTTCAGGATGATGAGCGAGGAGGACATTAACGAGGAAGTATTGGGGTTTATGAAACTTGCTTATGAAGAGGGTAAATGATTTTCTTAAGCTCTCAGTTTGTACTCTTTTGTCAGGGAATCGGCCGGTATCCGGAGCATTTTGCTAAAGATCCTGATCATATTCAGGGAAAGAGGTTGTTTATAATTGAGGACCTTGCTGACCGTTCCTTTATCTCCATATTCCTTGGCAAGGTCGGAAGCTGTATAGCCAAAGTCTTCCATCCTGATCTTTATCATTTCTATAGGATCAACTTCTGGAATACTCCACTGTTTTTCTTCATATTCATTAATAAGGAAAGCAAGCAACAGCTTTTCTTTATGATCTTCTGTCCCTTTCTTGGCTTCCCTGATTTCTTCGTATCGATTGGCGGCTTTCCTATAGCCTTCTTCATTTTCTATTAAAAACCACTGATTCATAAATTAATTTTTAAACTGTTGCAGGATCTATCCTATCATAATCATTATGCGACCCGATAAAACGGATCTCCACTATTTGATCATCGTAATCGATATGAGCAATAAGCCTGTAAGTATTATGTACAATTTCAAATCTTGCCCTGTTATTAGCTATCATTTTAGCTTTTGGAAAATCTGCTAAGACATCCTGTTTGTTTTTCCATACAGCTTTTTTTGTTGCTTCTTTCCATGTGGCTAAGCTTTTTCTAGCATTAGCATGGTTTTTCGCAAAGGCATTTAGTTTTTCTAAATAAACAATAATCATAATTGATTCTCTTTAGAGTTAAGAAAATGTTGATTTACCACTTTTCTTCTAAATTGATTCAACCAACGATTATCGTTCCGTGATAAACTTGATCTCAATTGAAATTGGAAGTGTAAGTTAAAGCAAGGTTGGCAAATTGCCAACAAACGAAAAGGGCATTTTTTAAAGGGTAAAAATTTTATTGTAAATCAATCAATTATAAAGGTGCTATAAAAAAAATGCTCTGGTTTTTAGGTTAGAAACTTCCTCAAACTTATCTTCGCACCCCATTTAAAAAAAAGATTACCGGGATAGCGGTAGTCAAAAAAACAAGTAATCAAATGAGCAAACTACATTTTACAACAAAACACGCGAACGAGGCTACCGTACAACGTAACTGGTATGTTGTCGACGGTACTAATCAAACCGTAGGTCGTATGTGTGCAAAGATTGCCGCGATATTGCGTGGTAAGAACAAAGCATACTACACCCCACACGTTGACACCGGCGATTATATCGTAGTGATCAATGCCGAAAAAGTTGTTTTCACCGGCAACAAGCTTGATGAAAAATTATATGATACTTTCAGCGGCTATCCCGGTGGGTTGAAGCAGGAAACGGCAAGAAGCCTGCAGGCACGTCGTCCCGATGCCGTCATCGAAAGAGCGGTAAAAGGAATGCTTCCGAAGAACCGTCTCGGGCGCAAGATGTATAAAAAACTTTTTGTGTATGCAGGAGCAGAACATCCGCATACTGCACAACAACCTAAAGAACTAAAATTCTAAAACAGCTCATGAGCCCGGCAATCACCTGGCTCGAAGCTCAAAGCTTTAATAAATATGGAAAAACAAAGAAACGGAGTTGGTCGTCGTAAAGAAGCTGTGACAAGAGTTTTCCTTTCCAAGGGAGAGGGCAAGATCACGGTAAACGACAAAGACTACAAAACGTATTTCCCTCTGGTTTATTTACAAAACCAGGTTGAGCGTCCGCTGAAGACAATCGATGCTGTTGGAAAATTTGATGTAAAGATCAATGCAGCTGGTGGCGGTGCTAAAGGACAGGCAGAAGCAGCCATGCTCGGTATTGCCCGTGTACTGGTTGACCTCAATCCTGATTTTCGCCCTGCATTGAAAGCAGCCGGCCTGCTCAAACGTGACCCGAGATCTGTTGAACGTAAGAAATTCGGTCACAAGAAAGCAAGAAGAAGCTTCCAGTTTAGCAAGCGTTAAAAGCCGACCCCTAATTCCCCTAAAGGGGACTTTGGGTCGTCTATAATATAATTTTTATAACAAAAATGAATCTCTAAAACCCTGAGGGTAGGAGAGGCAAAAACAATACAATGGAAAATAACAACACTTCGTTACAACAGCAGCTTCTCGATGCCGGCGTTCATTTCGGTCACTTGAGAAAGAAGTGGAATCCCAAGATGTTGCCGTACATCTTTGCCGAGAAAAAAGGCATTCATATCATCGACCTGAACAAAACGGTCGAATGCCTCCAGGAAACAGCTGCGGCTATGAAACAGATCGCCCGCAGTGGTAAAAAGATCCTGTTCGTGGGTACAAAGAAACAGGCAAAGGACATCGTGAACGAATGCGCCCGCAGGATCAATATGCCCTTCGTTACAGAACGTTGGCTGGGTGGCATGCTTACCAACTTCAATACAGTTCGTAAGAGCGTAAAGAAAATGCAGAGCATTGAAAAAATGTTGGGTGATGGTTCATTCGACAGCATTACAAAGAAAGAACGCCTGACTTTAAGCCGCGATAAGGAAAAAATGGAGAAAGTACTGGGTGGTATCGCTCAACTGGGCCGTGTACCCGCCGCTTTGTTCATTGTAGATATCGGCCATGAGCATATTGCACTGGCTGAAGCAAAACGTTTAGGCATTACTACGTTCGGCGTTGTCGATACCAACTGTGATCCTAATAAAGTTGATTTTGCTATCCCAGCGAACGATGATGCTACCAAATCGATCGCTATAATTGCCAACTACCTTACGGCTGCTATCGCTGAAGGCTTAGCCGAAAGACAGGCTGCTAAAGAAGAAGAGACCGATGAGATGACCGACGATGAAAAAGAAAGAAAAGCAGCAAGGCTTGAAGCCGAAGCACAGGCCGAAGGCGGTCGCGGTGGCAGAGGCGGCGGCGGTGGCGGCAGACCCGGCGGTGGTGGTGGTGGTGGACAAAGACGCCGTATCCAGGGTGGCGGCGGCGGCGGTCAAAGAGGCGGCGGCGGTGGCAGGAGATAATAATAGCCAACGATTTCTGGTTGGTAGTTGTCGATTGTAACTGAACCGAATTCTTTCTGCTTATGTAGAACGGGAAGTAACAAAATTTTCAATCTTCAATTCGAAATAAGATATGTCAACAGTAACTATAAGCGCACAGGATATAAATAAACTTCGCCAGGCCACTGGCGCAGGTATGATGGATTGCCGTAAAGCATTGACGGAAACCAATGGTGATTTTGAAGCAGCCATTGACTGGCTGAGAAAGCAAGGACAAAAAGTAGCCGCTAAAAGAAGCGATCGTGAAGCAAAAGAAGGCGTGGTGATCGCCAAAACAACTCCTGATAACAAAACAGGGATCGTTGTTTGCGTGAGCTGCGAAACAGATTTCGTTTCCAAGAACGCGGACTTCGTAGCATTTGGCCAAACCATTGCCGATGCAGCTATCAATAATAACGTCAAAACACTCGAAGAGCTTTTATCAACAAAAGCCGGAAATGCTACCGTTGCAGAACTGGTAAATGATAAATTAGCTTCTATCGGTGAAAAGATCGGAGTTACTAAATTCGAAAGAATAGATGCCCCGTTTGTAGCCTCCTATATTCACGGAGCTTACCGTATCGGTGTGCTGGTTGGCTTAGATAAGCCCAACGCGGAAGCTGGAAAAGATGTGGCTATGCAAATTGCCGCACTGAACCCGGTCGCAGTAGATGCTGACAGCGTTCCAGCCGACGTGATTGCCCGCGAAAAAGACATTGCTCTCGAGCAGTTAAAAAATGATCCGAAGATGGCTGGCAAAACCACAGAAATGTTGGAAAAGATCGCAGCTGGTAAATTAAACGCGTTCTTTAAAGAACAAACTTTGACCGCGCAGGCTTTTGTAAAAGATGGCGGCAAAACAGTTGCCGATTATTTGAAAAGCGTAGGTGATGTGAAGGTTGTCGCGTTCAAGAGAGTTGCATTAGGATAAGTATTCAAACCTCATTGATAAATTAAGCGTCCCCTGGAGGACGCTTTTTTTTTGCGCCAGTATTTTTCCATTCAAAAATGAAGGCCGCCCTTTCCGGGGCAGCCTTGCTTACTTCAATCTCAAACCTTAACCTTATTTCTTTATGATGAGCAGGACTAAACAATCAAGTGTCATGTTAATTGTAAATTGTCGTTTTTGACGTGAGTGGTGAGAGGTCAGTTGTGAGTGATGGCTTCGCTATCTTGGAACCCACTCACCTCCCGATAGTCCTGAGTGAATCGAAGGATCGGGACACCACTGACAACTCGCGGCTAACTTACCACTAGCGATGGAAAACCTGCATCCATCAGATTATATTATCCCGGAATGCTTTTGCCACAGCTTCGCTTTTTGAATTAACGTGCAGTTTTTCGTATATCTTTTTGATATGGGACCGGACGGTGTCGACAGCAATGTACATGTCGGCAGCGATCATCTTGTAACTATACCCATTGACAAGATGTTGCAGCACTTCCTTCTCCCGGGATGAAAGGTCATAATCTGCGCTAACCCGGTGATGGTGCTCCGAAAACATTTTTAATACCTGTGTAGCAATAGAAGATGTCATCGGGGCTCCTCCTGTACTGGCCTCCTGTATGTATTCGATAAGTTTGGAGGGCTGAGTTTTTTTCAGGATATAACCATTGGCACCTGATTTTATCGCATCAAAGACATTTTTATTATCATCAAAAACGGTAAGCATCAGCACTTTCACGTCGGCATTTACTTTCCGGAGCGTTTGTAATCCTTCGATCCCATTGCTGCCCGGCATATCAATATCCATCAATACCACATCGGGCTTCCAGGCATTGATCTCATCCTCTATATGACTGCAATTTTTATAAGAAGCCAGTACTTCAAACCCATCGGTACCATTCAATAGCATGCAAAGTCCTTCCCGGAACTGGGGGTTGTCTTCGTATATCAAAACCTTGATCATGCTGGATTTTACATTAAAATTAATCCTATTGTCTCCAATGGGCAATCACATATCGATGTGTATTTAGCCAACCGGTATGTTAAGGGTTACTACGGTTCCTTCCCCGGGTTTGGACTGAAGCTGCAATCTTCCTCTCAGGGAATCCGCTCTTTTTTGCATGTTTCCCAGGCCATTCCCATTGTCGGCAGACAGGGTGTCAAAGCCTACGCCATCGTCCCTGACTACCAGTACCAGCCGGTTTTGTTTAACGCACAACTGTATGACCGATTTCCTGCAGTGCGAATATTTGGCAATATTGTTTACTGCCTCTTTGAATAACAGGAAGAAATCACGGCGCTGCTCCATATTCAACTTTACGTGGTCGACTTTATCATCTACGGTAAATTCAATATCTATATCCTTTGCTTCCAGCACGCTGGTGGCAAATTCCCTCATACGGGCAACTATCCGCTGCATACTGTCATTGTCCGGTTTGATTGCCCAGACAATATCGTCCATGGCTTCCATCATCCGCTGGCTGTTGTCGCCGATCTTGTTGATATATTCACTGGTTTTGATGGCATCAATATTCAATTTCGACTTGGCCATCGAGCTGAGTATGTTGATCGTACTAAGCGTGCTTCCCATATCGTCATGCAGGTCTCTTGCTATGCGGTTGCGAATAACCTCTCTTTCATTTCTCCTTCGCATTCGTAGCAAGTAAATATAATAGGATATCCCTGCCACGACCGACAACAGTAAGGCCGTAAACCACCACGTTTTCCAGAAAAACGGGTTGACGCGTATCCTGAATGAAGTAATGGTATTACCGGCTACGCCATCCTTCGACACACAGCGGACCTTGAATGTGTAGGTGCCGGCAGGAAGATAGGTATAGATTGCTTCCTGAGCTTCTGTTGCTTTAACCCAATCTTTATCTATTCCTTCCAGCATGTAATAATAATGCGGGCGATTATTCAATGAATTACCCAGCGAAGCAAACTGGATCGTGATATAATTTTCCGAAGAGCGCAACCGGACAGTTTTGTTTTGCAAAAACAAACTATCTACCGAAAGACCGTAATCAAAAATGATGAAGGCCGTGATCCTTACATCTGATGGCACATTCCTGTCATCGGTAATTGAATTCGGGTTGAAGCTGACAAAACCAGCCGTATTTCCAAAAAGTATCCGTTTGCTCCGTAGACGAATCACGCTTCCCAGCAGGAAATCCCTTTCCGTGATACCATCGGCAAAACCGTAATTGTTAATGGCCCTGTCGGGCAAATGTATTTTTGATATGCCGTCAACGGAACTAAACCAAAGATTATCCCGGTCATCTTTGACAATGCTGGTAATACCTTCTGCCGGTAGACCCTCAGCCTTGTTGATATGGGTAAATCTCCTGCGTCTCCAGTCGAAAAGATCGATGCCGATGGCTGTTGCTATCGCAAAAGTGTCGGGGTTGATCATCACCATTCCATTAACCTGCGAGCTGCTGAGACTATTGTCCCGGTTTTTATCCTCCAGGAAATGTTCGGTCACCTGGTCGGTATTGATGTCGATATGGAGCAGTCCCCCGGTCATAGTCCCGGCCCATAGATCATCATCGGAGCCAGGCAACAGGCTAACCACCCAGCCTAAAGAATATTTTCCGGCATAGGGTACAATCGTCTTAAAAGTGTTGGAGCTACGAATCCATTTCACAATTTCGTCATGTTGGGTCCCGAACCAGATATTGCCGTTCTTGTCTTCCACCATACTTCGAATGGTGAGGTTTTGGAATTCTGGTGGCACAATCGAGGTTGTTTTTCGAGCCACTGGATCAACCTGTAAAATATGCCCGTGCTGGCATCCTATCCAGATAAGACCTCTGCTGTCCTGCAGTCCACACCAGGTAAAAAGGTAATCAGGATCACGATAACTGTTAGGATCAAACCCATACAGTTTATGAACACGGTTGAAGGCTGTATCAAAAAAATTAAGGCCATCGCCACCCCAACTGAGTGAGATGATATGCCCGTCATTTGTTTCGATAAACCCCGTCGTATTACCAACTATTAATGCTTTTGCGTTGTATGACCATAATGAGCTGGTGGTACTAAAATGCTGTCGCCGGAGATTAAAGGAATACAGGCCGAGATTGGTTATCACCCATATATTGTTTTCCTCGTCCTCCATCATATAAAATATTTCATTGAAGTCTATCCCCGACAATGAATTTTTCTTTGGGAGAATGCGAGTGTACTGCAGGGTTTTTTTGTCAAAATACCCCAATGAATCACCGTAGCACCATGTATTTCCGGAATCATCGGTGAGATAACCCCAAAGATGCGCATTAAGCGGGAACGACACCAACTCATTCTTTTGGATGTCGTACCGGTGATGCACCCAGCTGTCACGACTCCAGGATTGTGTCCAGATAATATTTGCCGGGTCTTTATGAACAGGTTCCTGGTGGATTAAAAAGGCGGAGTCACTAAAACAACGAAGTCCCTGAGGATTGTGATCGCTGTTGTAATATTCTCTTTTCCCAGGGTCGTAGATCATTATCCCCTTCACTGTTACGATCCAGTAATAGCCTGCTCCAGCATCGGGTATAATATTAGTAATGCGAGCGGGGCACCGCGGCCAGATGGAAGTATAGGGTTTAAAAACAGTATTCACCGTATCCAGTACAAAGGGATCCATGTCCCTCACCAGTATCCAGAACAGTCCTTTACTATCGAGCACAAAGGAAGAGATTCTGAAAGTTTCGGTACCAGGATATTCGATTTTTATCTTCTTAAAACGGCGATGCATCCGGTCGTAGATGTAAGGATTACCGGCGATGTTGAGCCAAACCCTTTGTTGATTATCCTCTTTTAACTGGTTGACGTTGTTATCGGGCAGGGAAAAAGAATCAGCAGGATCATGCTGAAATGTGACCATTCTTTTGCCGTCGAAGCGCTGAAGTCCGTTGGAAGAACTGATCCAGTAATAACCCTGGTGATCCTTTAATATTGAATTTACTCTTGAACTGGCTAAGCCGTTTTCTTTGGTCATGCGGGTAAAGACAATCTCACCCGGCTGTGATAATCCTGCCGAATGAACCAGAACCGCGAGAAGCGGGGAGAGAATGAGTTTCTTTCTCATTGCGCATCCAAATGTAAAAAACCCCCGGCTTGAATCTAGGCCTTGCCGGCAAAATCACATATTTATGTGAAGGCTCTTAGCGGCAGAAGATGAATTCTTTTTGGTGGGATTGGTTAGGATTTCGTCTCCGGAATGGTTCTGGCCGGTTTCTTTTTCACATAAAGATGCGATTGTACACGATGACCCGCCAACTGATATTTGCGAGCCATAAATGGTGTATTTTATACGGGGTTTTTACATGCAAAGCGTCTTCAGCGAGACGCTTTTTATATGTTTGCAGGATCATGGAAAACTACGACAGGTATTTCGAAGCCAACAAAGAACTGTGGAATAAGCGAACCGTCGTCCACAAGGATTCCTCGTTTTATGGGCTGGCAGATTTTAAGAAGGGTGCCAATACACTTACATCGATAGAACTAAACGAGGTTGGTGATGTAAAAGGGAAAACGCTGCTACACCTCCAATGTCATTTTGGGCTTGACACCCTGAGCTGGAGCCGTTTGGGTGCAAAATGTACAGGGGTTGACCTGAGTGATGACGCGATAAAACTTGCCAGGGAAATCAATGAAGACCTGGGGCTGGACGCGAAATTTGTTTGTTGCAATGTTTA
>DASSFT010000588.1:0-2240 GCA_035694045.1 Chitinophagaceae bacterium | reverse complement strand
TGATACACATTATGAAGCAGCTGCCTTACAGCTACTCTTAATTCTTTGTGGATGACGGGAGTACCGATGATACCCTCAACAAGGTAAAATGTCTTTCCTGCAGGTATTCCAATGTGCGATATGTATCACTCTCCCGGAATTTTGGCCATCAAAGCGCATTAAAAGCGGGGCTCGACCTGGCCTGTGGTAATTGCGTTATCAGTATCGACAGCGACATGCAGCACCCGGCAGATCTCATACCCTGCATGCTTGAAAAATATGAGGAAGGATATGAGGTGGTATATACATTACGGAGAGAAGACCAGCGCCTGCCCCTGATTAAAAGAAAAACCTCCGGCTTTTTTTATTCATTGATCAACCGGCTTTCCGATGTTAAGATAGAAAAAGGCAGCGCTGATTTTCGGTTATTAAGTGATAGGGTTGTAAATATCATTCGCAATCTGCCCGAACACGATCTTTTCTTCCGCGGCCTGTCCAAATGGGTGGGTTTCCGCCAGATCGGTTTGGAGTATGAACCACTCGAGCGTTTTAGCGGTACCTCGAAATACACACTGAAAAAGATGCTGAACTTCGCCTTGTTCGGTATTTCTTCGTTCAGCACAAGACCATTATACATAGCCGCATACCTGGGTTTTATATTTTCATTTCTTTCCCTTCTTTATTTACCATATGTTATTTACAGTTATTTCTTCGGGTACACCATTTCCGGGTGGGCCTCCGTGATCGTTACCATTGCCTTTTTCGGGGGCGTACAATTGATGATACTGGGAATCATCGGGGTCTATATCGGCCGCTTATTCATACAAAGCAAAAACAGACCGGTGTATATAATCCGGGAATCAAATCTTCAATGAATAAAAGGAAAGTGATTTTACTGAGTTTTGATGTAGAAGAGTTTGACATGCCGCTGGAATACGGCCAGCTTATGAGCATCGATGACCAGCTAAACAAAGGTTATGAAGGATTGGTGAATATAAAACAACTGCTATCCTTTACGAATGTGCCTGCTACCTTGTTTACTACAGCTAATTTCGCCAATCATTTTCCCGGTATTATCCGCGATCTTTCCATCAACCACGAAATAGCTTCCCATACATTTTACCACTCATTTTTTAAGTTAGCACACCTCGTCGAATCCCGGACCTGTCTCGAAAATATCACCGGAAAAAAAATTACAGGGCTGCGGATGCCAAGAATGAAAGTTTTGCCGGCCAGGGATATCATTGACGCCGGTTATAGCTACGATGCGTCCATTAACCCGATTTGGCTGCCGGGACGATACAACAACCTGGGTCTGTCAAGAAAAGTATTTGAAGAGGATTCGATCATGCGTATACCAGCTTCCGTCAGCACTTTTCTCCGGATCCCCCTTTTCTGGCTGAGCTTTAAAAATCTGTCCTATTCTCTTTACCTGAAGTTGGTCATGCGTTCCCTGCAGGCTCACGGGTATGTAAGTCTTTATTTTCATCCCTGGGAATTTACTGATCTCACGAAATACAAAATCCCGTTCTATGCCAAAAATCCATCCGGCGAGATTCTACTTAAAAGGCTGGAACTGTTGATCAGGGACCTGAAAGCGCAGGCCGAATTTAAAACGATGAATGTTTTTCCTTTACCTCGCATAGGAACCAGCTTCAAAGATGATTGAAAAAATACCGGTTTTATTTTTTACAGGCCCGCACAGCTTATAGTAACTTTAAAAGAAAAACTTGGAAAACAAGGGCCTGCTCTTTATCCCCGACATCAGCGGGTTCACACAATTTGTGAACCAGACGGATATCGAACATAGCCGACTGATCATCCAGGAACTCCTGGAAATACTGATCAATGCCAACCAGATCGGGTTGGAAGTGTCAGAAGTGGAAGGGGACGCGATCCTGTTTTACAAATTCGGGGAATCGCCGGGTCTTGACAAGCTTTACCAACAGGTAGAAAAAATGTTTACCGAGTTTCACCAGCAATTAAGCGCGTATGATATTTCCCGTTTCTGTCAATGCAAGGCCTGCCAGTCAGCCGTCAATCTTACCCTGAAGGTGATCACGCACTATGGCGAGTTCACGGGATATAATGTAAAAAACTTTAACAAGCTGATCGGGAAAGATGTGATCGTTGCGCACCAGCTTTTGAAGAATGATATTGATCAACACGAATACTGGCTGGTGACCAATAATGTTTTACCCGGCGATCATCCTGCCGGCTTCAAACAATGGATGAAATGGGATAGCAGTGCCAAGCAAACC
>DASSFT010000587.1:0-4818 GCA_035694045.1 Chitinophagaceae bacterium | reverse complement strand
GTGTAATGAAGGATATTTTTCCAAGCAGGAGATTGGTCCTCCTGCTTGCAGCTTTTTTCATTCCATCGTTCATTTACTGGACAAGCGGTATTCATAAAGAAGGATTGATCTTCCTGGGTGTAAGCCTCATCATCTATCATCTTTATTTCGGCTGGAAAGAAAAAAAATATACCCTTACGCGGTGGTTAGGAGTTTTATTAGGGCTTTTTATACTTTTTGTCCTAAGAAATTTTTTAATGCTACTGGTTATACCAGCCGTGGTGGCATGGCTGCTTGCCTGCCGGTGGCCGCGTTATGGCTTCGCCATTTTTACCGTTGTGTATTTGCTTTTCGGGTCGTTGTTCTTTACCGCACGGCATATTGATGACCGATTTGATTTTCCGAAAGCTGTCGTTGACAAGCAACAGGCTTTTTTGCGTCAACAGGGCGGCGTTTCCACCATCCCGATAAAGGAACTGGAACCAACATTCAACAGTTTTCTCAAGAACACACCACAAGCGATAACCCTGTCTCTTTTCAGGCCTTACCCCGCTGATGTGCATCATCTTCTTTCCCTGGTGGCCTCGTTGGAAATAAATCTGCTGCTGCTGCTATTCCTGCTATTCCTGCTATTCCGCAAAAAAAATGGGGCAATATCAAAGAATGCTGTTTACCTCTGCATATTTCTTTCCTTTTCCATACTACTGGCAATTGGTTTCAGCATCAACAACCTGGGAGCCATCGTACGTTACCGGAGTATCGTTATACCATTGTTGATGATACCTGTGATCGCACAAACGGACTGGCAACGGATAGAAAAATTATTTTCAGTAAAAAATAAAACGGGCCAGCAAAAAATCGCTGCATGATCAATTACCTCGAAATAGTAAAGGAAGCATGGAAGGGCTATGATCCTTCCCGGATGATCCGCACCATTGAAGACATCAGCCCGATGGTGTCTACCAACCGCGTGTACAAGGTCAGCTTTACCGATGATGATTTTGTTATTGCCAAACTGGCCACCTTCGGCAAATACGAGCATTTCAAGGAAGACCATCGTATCATTCATTCGCTTAGCAACAATCTTCTTTACCCGTTCGAGAACCTACTGGCCAAAAGTTTATTAAAAAACAACCATGTCTATACCTATCGTCATCGCAAAGGTAAAGTCGACGCCTGGGTGGTTTTTTATAATCCCAGCCGTGTGATGCAGCGAATGCCGCGCCGTTTGCAGGAAGGTCATATCCGCAACTTCGGAAGGCAGATAGCCAAGTTTCACCTGGCCTGCAGTCGTATCAGGAATGTATTGCCGAAAAGCAGCAAAACACTGCGGACAGATATTAATACGCTGATGGATGAGCTCGATCATAACGAAAAACAGTTTGGCGGAAAAGCCAATGTGGATCTGACCCGGTATCATTGCGAGCAATTCCTGAAGAACAGGACGCGATGCAATGCAGGTTCGTTCGAAACGATCCCTGTTTTTATTGACTGGAACATCGGCAATTTTTCCGTGGTAGATAATTTTGAACTGTACAGCCGCTGGGATTATGACTGGTTTCGGATGAGCAGCCGTATGATGGACTTTTATTTTTTCAGCCGCGTGGTCAGCGATGCAGGTGACCGAACAGTTTTCAGTTACCTGATCGGCCCGATGAATGAGGACAGGTTCCTGGTATTTCTTAGCGAGTACCACAAGATAAACCCGTTTAAAGCAGACGAGATAAGATTCCTGAGGGAAGTTTACCGTTTTTTTATTCTGAATTATGTGATCAAGAACGGGAATTATTTTTTCAGTGAGCAATATGCGAAAAAATTGCAGGCAGAGGCTTTCGAAATTTATCTTCCTTCTGTAGACCGGGATTTTGACCCGGAGAAAATCATTGATCATTTAGAGATCCGTTCCTGAAGCAGGCGAAACATCAAAAACCAGGCGGTGTCCGGTTTTCATCTTGCGTAAAGTTTCTCGCGGCGACGCGGCGGCGCAACGGATTCAAATATTCGTGGATGGCGTGAAATAAATTTAAAAACAAGGCACTACCAAAAACCAATGAATGGAAAATTTTAAGACTCTAGCTGAAAAGTACAAGATCATTTTCTTTGACGCCTACGGGGTCATCAAAAATTATAAAGGCCTGATCCCCGGCATCGAGAAAACTTTTGATTGGCTGCAACAGCAGAACAAAGGCTACTATGTGATTACAAATGATGCCAGCCGCAGCCCCGACTTGCTGGCAGAAGCTTATTTCAAAGCAGGGTTGAATGCTATTACTGCCGATCGCATTATTTCGTCAGGCATGCTGGCAAAGGAATTCCTGGATCTCAAAGTCAAGAAGGGCCTGGTAGCCTATCTGGGCACCGAAGATTCCGCACATTATATCGAACACCCTGGTCTTGATACCCTGCCCCTGCAACAGATGAATGAAAACAACATTCATGATATAACGGCGCTTGTACTACTCGATGATGAAGGATTTGACTGGAATGAGGGGTTGAACAAGGCAGTGAATCTCCTGCGACAGCGGCCGATACCCGCAATCATTGCCAATCCGGACGGTGCGTATCCCATGTCAAAGCGAGAGGTGAGTATCGCGATCGGGGGCCTGGCCTACATGGTTGAAAAGATCACCGGGAAAAAGTTTATTCGTTTCGGTAAGCCTGATTCCCAGATTTTTATGTTTGCATGGGAATATATAATCCAGCAACACCCTGGCATGACCAAAAAAGATATCCTGATGGTCGGCGACACTCTTCATACCGATATCCTTGGAGGCAATAAGTTCGGGCTGGATACGGCTCTTGTACTCACTGGTAACCTGTTGCCTGAAGATTATGAGTCACGGATCTTTTCAACCGGTATTACTCCAACCTATATCTGTGAATCTGCTATTATATAAATTAAAATAAAATATAATTTAAGTTTTACTGCGCTGCTTCTTCAATTTTTTAGCATTTGCCCGCTAATTATTCACTTTTTTTAAACGGTGGGCCAATTTTCTAGCATTAATTTGCTAAACTTGCACATAATTAATTTTTTAAGACTAAATACCTTCCACTATGGCAGTAAAGCTAGAATATGTTTGGCTAGATGGTTATAAGCCCACCCAGAGCCTTCGCAGTAAGACTAAGATTGAAAAAGAATTCAATGGTAAACTGGCTGATTTACCGAATTGGAGTTTCGATGGTTCCTCTACCGAACAGGCTCCCGGCGGTTCTTCCGACTGCGTCCTGAAACCAGTATTTGTGGTCCCCGATCCGCAACGCAAGAACGCCTACCTGGTAATGTGTGAAGTACTGAGTGCTGACGGCACTCCTCATGAATCCAATGGCCGCGCTACCATCGAGGACGATGATAATGATTTCTGGTTTGGCTTCGAACAGGAATACTTTCTTTGGGATACCAAAACGAATAAGCCACTTGGCTTTCCTGCCGGCGGATTTCCAGGTCCCCAGGGCCCCTATTATTGCAGTGTTGGCGCTGCCAATTCATTTGGCCGCCACATCGTGGAAGAACACCTGGATGCTTGCCTGGAAGCAGGCCTTAACGTAGAGGGTATTAACGCTGAAGTAGCTTCCGGCCAATGGGAGTTCCAGATATTTTCAAAAGGTGCCAAGGAGGCAGGTGACCAGATCTGGATCGCCCGCTACCTGCTTGAAAGGATCGGCGAGAAATACGGCGTATCTGTTAACTGGCATTGCAAACCCCTCGGTAATCTCGACTGGAACGGTAGCGGTATGCACGCCAATTTCTCCAATAGCTTGTTGCGAAATGCTGGTAACAAAGCCATATTTGAAAAGGTATGCGAAGCTTTCCGCCCGGTCATAAAAGAACATATCGCCGTATACGGTGCAGACAACAATTTGCGTTTGACCGGCAAACACGAAACAGCAAGTATTAATGATTTTACCTACGGTGTATCTGACCGCGGTGCATCTATCCGTATTCCCATCAGCAGCGTACAGCGCGGATGGAAAGGATACCTTGAAGACCGTCGTCCTAATTCTGCCGCTGACCCTTATAAAGTAGCTGCAAGAATTATTAAAACAGTCAAATCGGTTAAGGCTTAAGACAGGTTTGTCTTTGTCTTACATGTATTTATTGTCAATAAGTATTATGTCCCTTCCGTCATTGTATGGAAGGGATTTTTTTCCTTTGCCAAAAGTTAAAAAGTATGTCACTTCGATTTCATGCCTTAGAAAACCTGACGGACAACGATAATGCGGAAGTCATTACCACACCGAAGATAACAGCCATATTCGGCAGCAATGTTTTTACATTGAAAATTGCGAGAGAGTTCCTGAGTGATGAAGCTTATAAAAGCCTCGTCAGTTCTACTAAATCGGGACAAAAAATTGACCGTGCTATTGCCAACCAGATCGCCAGCGGTATCCGGGCCTGGGCGGAAAGCAAGGGCGTCACCCACTATACACACTGGTTTCAGCCATTGACCGGTACGACAGCAGAAAAACATGATTCCTTTTTTACAATCAAAAGCGATGGCACACCTATTGAACAATTTGAAGGTGATTCATTGATCCAGCAGGAACCTGATGCTTCATCCTTTCCCAGTGGAGGCCTTCGCGCCACATTTGAAGCAAGAGGCTATACAGCATGGGATCCCTCCTCTCCTGCTTTCATCATGGAAATCGGGAACGGGAAAACACTTTGTATTCCTACCATCTTTGTTTCGTATACCGGTGAATCGCTGGACTACAAAGCTCCGCTGCTAAAAGCACTGGAAGCATTGAATAAAGCCGCTGTAGATGTATGTAATTATTTCGACAGGAATGTTACAAGGGTAACTCCTACGCTGGGATGGGAACAGGAATATTTTGTTA
>DASSFT010000586.1:0-2577 GCA_035694045.1 Chitinophagaceae bacterium | reverse complement strand
TGGAAAAAAGTATCAATGAAATAAAATACTCACATGATCCCGGCGATAAAAAAATAAGTACCTATTTCGCTTTCCCTATGAGCAAATGGCGACTGGAAAGTGAATTCAAGGACGGGAAGAACACGGGTGGGATGATTGAATATGTCCGGCTCTTCAGCATTATCGCCATCATCATCCTGGTCATCGCTTGTGTCAACTTTATGAACCTTTCGACGGCACGCTCTGAAAAAAGAGCCCGGGAAGTCGGTGTACGGAAAACCCTGGGATCGGGTAAGACGCAACTTATTTTGCAGTTTTTTTCCGAATCCATCATCCTTTCTTTACTGGCTTTTGTTTTGTCGCTTATCGCCGTCTTATTGTTACTTCCTGCTTTCAATAACCTGGTGGACAAACATCTTGCATTGGACATTACACGACCCGCTTTCTGGATAGCTTCCATCAGCCTGGTACTATTTACCGGCATTGTCGCCGGCAGCTACCCCGCTCTTTATCTTTCTTCATTTAGCCCGGTCAGGGTTTTGAAAGGCAGTTTTCTGCCGGGTAGGAAAGGCGCTTTGCCAAGGCATATTCTCGTGGTAGGACAGTTTGCCATCTCCATATTGCTGATTTCAGCGACAATCATCATCTACCAGCAAATCCAGCACATACGCAACAGGGATATCGGTTATAACCCGGATAATCTGATCATGATACCTACCTCACCGGAAACGCAAAAAAATTTCGCAGTTATCAGGAATGATTTGATGAAAACGGGCATTATCAACTCGGTAAACCGGTCGTTTTCGCCAATCACCGAAGTCTGGTGGAAAGCACCTGCCCCGGACTGGGATGGAAAACCTGCCGGCGCTGAGCTGATCGTAACCAGTATGTCCACCGACATTGACTATACAAAAACAATGGGTGTAAAGATCCTCCAGGGCAAAGATTTTTCCGGGTTACCGGCAGATTCGGCAAATATGGTGATCAATGAGGCCGCCGTCAAAGCCATGAACCTAAAAAACCCAGTGGGAACTCAATTACGATATGGCAGTAACAAATACACGGTTATTGGCGTCACAGATAATGTAATTATGGAATCACCGTTCAAAGCCGTCGACCCGATGCTTGTGTATTTTGATCCGAACAACTCGAATTCGATCAATATCCGGCTGAGTGCTTCCGTAAAGCCCCAACAGGCGCTGAAACCGATAGAAGAGATTTTTAAGAAATATAATCCCGGTTACCCGTTCGACTATAAATTCGTTGACCAGGAATTCAACAGGAAATTCCTGACTGAGGAGTTGATCAGGAAGATCACCAACATCTTTGCCGGGCTGGCTATTTTCATCTGCTGTCTTGGCCTGGCCGGGCTGGCATCTTTCACCATTGAAAAGCGTTTCCGGGAGATCGGTATCCGCAAAGTGCTGGGCGCAACCCTGCAACAGTTGCTGGTGCTGATTTCAAAAGACTTTTTAAAGCTTGTATTTATAGCTTTAGTCATAGCAACGCCTTTGGCCTGGTGGTTTATGAGCGACTGGTTGCAAAAATACCCTTACAGGATCACTATCAGCATCTGGTTGTTTGGCGTGGTGGGCATATTGATACTTTTGCTTGCCCTGGTAGTAGTCGGACTAAACACGATCAAAGCCGCCACTACTAACCCGGTGAAGGCGTTGAGAACGGAATGACGTCCCGATAGCCATCGGGAGGTGAGTCGTGAGTCGTGAGTGGTAAGTAGGGAGCGGGACGTTAGGTCAACTTCTCTCACCATTCACCACTCACCACTGACCATCAAAGTGAATGAATAACCAAATAATTGTAAACCGACACTCGTGATAAAAAATCTTATTCTCGTTGCCCTGCGCAATTTAAAAAGAGACAAATGGTATAGCCTTCTCAATATTCTTGGGCTTACTATCGGCATTACTTTCAGCTTGTTTTTGATCTTGTATGTCAAGGACGAATTGAGTTTTGACAGGCATAACAAAAAAGCCGATCGTATTTTCAGGATCAACTCCTATATCCAGGAAAAGGATAAAAATACAGACTGGACGTACACACAGTTACCGATGGGGCCACAACTAAAGAACGATTATCCTGAAGTAGAAGAACAGGTGCGGTTCCAAAACAGGGAAAGAACGCTTTTCAAGAACGGGGACAAACAGTTTTATGAAACAAGAGCTTTTTATGTCGACAGTACCATTTTCAACGTGTTTACTCACCGGTTCCTGGAAGGTTCTCCCTCAACAGCATTAATTGCCCCTTTTGACATCGTGATCACCAAAACCCTTGCCGATAAGTATTTTGGCAAGAATGCGCCGGCTGTTGGAAAGACCCTGAAATCCGTGTATGATACGTATAAGGTAACCGGCGTGATCGAGGATGTACCGGCGAATTCACATATCCGGTACGACATGCTGATCGCATTCTCTACTGTTTTAAGAGGCCAGCAACCTAGTCCGTATGCCTGGGGCAATTTTGGTAATTATACTTACCTATTGCTCAAACCGGGAGCAAGCCCAGCCGCCCTGAACAAAAAGCTGGTAGATGTTTATAAAAAATTCGTTGAACCCATATTCTCGCAGTTCAATATAAAGA
>DASSFT010000585.1:0-8290 GCA_035694045.1 Chitinophagaceae bacterium | reverse complement strand
AATGGAGTGCGGTTGAATCATGCCATTGATGACGATGGAAGATCTTTTTGGGTTTTGAAAATAAAGGTCCGGGAAAAGATTGTTGCCGATGGCATTAGCGATCCTTCTTTCAGCATGGAAAACAAAGGCCGGTACGTGGATGCTGCACAAATGAATGAGCTGATGAGCGACCCTGAAACGGTGGTGATAGACATGCGTAATCATTATGAATACGAAGTCGGTCATTTTGAAAATGCGCTGGAGATACCCAGCGATACCTTCAAGGAGCAATTGCCGATGGCCGTTGACATGATGAAAGAGAATAAAAAAAAGAATATTGTCATGTATTGCACCGGTGGTATCCGCTGCGAAAAAGCATCCGCATTTATGTTGCACAACGGTTTCAAAAATGTGTTTCACCTGGAAGGCGGGATTATCAACTATGCAAGGCAGGCAAAGGAGCTTGGAATCGAAAGCAAATTTATTGGTAAAAACTTTGTATTTGATGAGAGGCTGGGGGAGAGGATCACGGAGGACGTGATTTCAAAATGCCACCAGTGTGGTAAACCTGCGGACACGCATACAAACTGTGCCAATTGCGGCTGTCACCTTTTATTTATTCAGTGTAGTGAATGTGCAAAGAAGTATGAAGGCTGCTGCAGCAAAGAATGCCTCGACTTCATCCATCTACCGGAAGAAGAGCAAAAAAAACTGAGGGCGGGAATCGACAAAGGAAGAAATATCTTTAATAAGTCAAGGCAAAGGCTCAGGCCAAAACTCAAAAATCCCGGTCATGAATAAGCTGCTATGGTTTTGTTTATTTGTTCTTGTTTATAGTTGCACCAACAGCGATCACAACAATTCACAAACTGCTTCTTCCAAGACCGAGTACCGGGGATTAATTATCGATCCGGCAATAAAAGGTAAGGTGCCAAAAAAAGAGGGTGATCAAAATTCACTATCGTTTGTGACCCTCGAAATAAAAATGTTTGAGAATGACAAACCGGTAAATCGTCCCCTCCTTACGAGTAGTGGCTTGCCCTGTTATGCGATGGCCTTTTACCCGGACGATTCTTTAAGGTTGACTTTTGTTCCAATACTTCCTGCCTTTGGTCTTTATGTACAGAAGTATAAGGATTCATGTCGCGTTAGTTATGCTTTTTCCATGCACGAAGAATCTACCGGTCCTTACAGGCTTCATCCCACCGATTCATTAACCCACCCTGGGTTGGTCGTTCCATGTAGATTTACCATCATACTGGACAGACCGGAATACAAAAGAAATGATTTTGTTTACGGTTTCCTGGAAGGTATAAGCGATAATTATTATACTAAGACCAATACCGTCGACACGAAGACAAGAGTAGAGTTTAAAGGGTATTTCAGGGCCCAGGTCATGGAGGATAAAAGGATAATAAACCAATAAATACGCGAGTATCAATTAGCAGAGATCCATTTGAGGCAGACCGGTTTGCCCACTTCAATCCTTTTTCCAGTATCATTCAGCAATCCAGTGGTCTTATCTCTTTTAAAAATTACTACCTGGTCATCGTTTTGATTTGCCACGAGCAAATAATCACCCGAAGGATCAAAGTTGAAATTGCGAGGCGTTTTACCCATTGTTGACTGGTGACCTACAATGGTTAGTTTCCCGTCCGCGGGATTTACCTTGAATATGGCAATGGTATTTGAATTCGACCGGTTGGAGGCGTACAGGAATTTTCCATCCGGGGAAACATGGATATCGGCGCTCCCCGGGAAACTCGAATCACCGGCAGGCATCGTGCTGATGCGCTGAATATTTTTCAAGGCACCGTTATTGTATTGATAGGTTTCAACAGTTCCGCTTAACTCTTCCACGAGGTAGGCATATTTGTTATTGGGATGGAAAATAAAATGCCTTGGACCGGAACCATCCACAGATTTGGCGAAAGGTATTTTCGCGGGACTAAGTTTGCCCGTTGCCGCATTAAATGAATAGATCATTACTTTATCAATTCCCAGGTCGGCGACAAACAAAAAACGATTGTCCGGTGACAGAACTGTGCAATGGACATGGGGTCCTGCCTGCCTGTCTTTATTGATCCCCGATCCCTGGTGGCGGAGGGTAGTGGTCGGTTTGCCCAGGCTGCCGTCTGTTTTGACAGGAAGGACCGACAGGCTTCCGCTGGTGTAGTTGGCAGCTATCACCCATTTGCCGGTTTTATCCACTATCACATAACACGGATGATCGCCTTCAGTGGGCTCTTCATTTATATATGTCAGCGTTCCGTTTTTCTTATCAAATGAAAAAGCTGATATCTCCCCGCCTTTTCCATTGCTGGCGGCGTCTTCATGGACAGCGTAAACGAATTTTTCATTTAGGGAAACAGCCACGAAAGAAGGATTGGAAGTTTTAACATGACTTACTTCTTTAAAAGAACCATCACTACTGTTAAATTTATAAACATATACTCCTTCGCTCTTACCGCCGGTGTAGGTGCCTACTATTAAATAATTCTCTTTTGCGGGAGGAAAAAATAATGCAATGGATGCAATCGCCGTGAAGATGAAATTTTTCATATTGTATAGCCTGGTTAATTTTTTTAACAGTTAGGTCGTTGAACTCAAGTTACATCTTTACCCGTTGGTCATAACATTTTTTTTAATTGACTTTAACAAGTGCTTATCAAACCTTTTGATTTATGGCATAGTCTTTTACTATGTAAAATAAAATTTATCGGACTGTTTAAATCTGGGTTTTATGAAAAAAATATTTACCATTTCGTCTTTAGCATTGTTTGCTGTCGTATTGTTTACCGGCTGTTATAAGCGGGATGCCGGTTTTAACGAAAGTTACTGGCTTTCCAAGGAAAGGGGAGAAGTTGTTTACAGCGACAATTATTGCAGCTATTATGTCGTGGAAACTGCGAACGGGTACACGGTTATCCGGTCGTATGATGGTTACCGGCCTTTTGAGGGAAGCATAGTCTATGGTGATTTCAGCTTCAGGGGAACGGGCGATATTTACAATCGTTCAACTGGTGTGATCTTTACCGGTTCGGTGACAGATTACTGGCTTACTTACTTTGAAGCCCAGGATGCGGTGGATTATTATTGCCCCCTTGGTGTGAATGGTAAGACAAGCAGCACAAGCAATTTCAGGAAGAAGCCAGCAGATATCCAGAAGTGATCTTTCAGCACTTATACTTAGAGCGAGAGGAGAGGACTCAGATTCTTTCCTCTTTTTTTATTTTGTTTAACGAGGCCAGGATCCGCTGGTTCGTTTCTTCCGGTGACAGGAGTTGTGGTTTGAATCGTTCACCGATCACTTTTTCATATAGCTCGATATAGCGCTGGGATATTGTATTCACCCATTCATCACTCATGGCCGGTACCTGTTGTCCTTCTTTTCCCATAAAATCATTGGCGATGAGCCATTCCCTGACAAATTCTTTACTGAGTTGTTTCTGTCTTTCTCCTTTTGCCTGTCTTTCTTCAAAACCTTCTGCATAGAAATAACGGGAACTGTCGGGTGTATGTATTTCATCCATCAGGTAGATCGTATCACCGATCTTTCCGAATTCATATTTTGTATCTACCAGGATAAGCCCATGTTTAGCCGCTATCTCTTTTCCACGTTCGAATAGCTGGAGGGCATATTCGCTGATGATATTCCAGTCTGCGGCTGATACCAATCCTTCTCCAATGATCTCTTCCGGCGAAATATCTTCATCATGTCCCTGTTCAGCCTTGGTGGAAGGAGTGATGATCGGGGATGGGAAATAATCATTTTCTTTCATATCATTCGGCATCGGGGCGCCACACAGGATCCTTTTACCCGAAGAGTAGGTTCTCCATGCATGACCGGTAAGATTTCCCCTGACCACCATTTCGATTTTGAAGGGTATACATTTTTTTCCAACAGAAGCGTTTGGTGCGGGAACATCTTCGAGCCAGTTGGGACAAATGTCTGCGGTCGCTTTTAACATGTAGGCAGCAATCTGGTTTAACACCTGCCCTTTGAAAGGAATGGCCTTGGGTAATATGACATCAAAAGCAGAGATACGATCCGATGCAATCATCACGAGCCTGTCGCTGCCGATTGTATATACATCCCGGACCTTTCCACTGTAAAAAGCGGTCTGACCGGGAAATTGAAATGCTGCCATAATCGAAAGTAAGAAGGACGGAAAATCTGCCCAAAGTAGTGTGCCCGGAGATTTCAACAAATTATTCTTTGTCCTTAAAAATTAGATTTTTAGATTAAAATTACAATCCTTATTTTTCCACCAAATTCCAAACTAAAATTGCTTATTATGAGAAAAAGCTATCGCTTTTTAGCGGCCTCTCTTATAGCCAGCTTGTTTTCAGTTGTCGTCTTCGCTCAAACAATTACCCTGACTGGTACCGTCCGCAATAGCTCTTCTAAAGAAGTAGTTCCAGCCGTATCCGTGGTGGTGAAAGGAACCAGCCTCGGAACTTATACAAATTCCAATGGTGAATTTTCGATCAAAGTGGTTAAGCTCCCGGTGGTACTGGTTTTCACTTCCATTAACTATGATATTAATGAAGTAACCGTCAACGATGCATCGACACCAATTTCAGTTGATTTTAAGCCCAACACTACAATGGGTACTGAAGTAGTCGTGGCAGCCACAAGAACTCCGACAAGGATCATGGAGTCGCCCGTTACCATCGAAAGGATGGGCCCTTCAACTTTACATACTCTTGCCGCACCAAATTATTATGAAGCCATCGCCAATTTAAAAGGGGTGGATATGCATACAGCCAGCCTTACATTCCGGACTGTTACTACACGTGGATTTGTAAGCAGTGGTAATACCAAATTGAATCAACTGGTAGACGGAATGGATAACCAGGCACCCGGTCTCAATTTCTCAGTAGGAAGTGTAATAGGGCCGAGTGAACTGGATCTCGATAATGTGGAATTGTTGTCAGGTGCATCTTCAGCCCTCTATGGTTCCGGTGGAATGAATGGAACCTTATTGATCACCAGCAAAAACCCATTCAAATACCAGGGACTAAGCGTTAATATTAAACAAGGGATCATGCATGTTGACAACCGTCAAAGATCTGCTGCTCCCTATTATAACTGGGATTTTCGCTGGGCTAAAGCATTTTCCGACAAATTTGCTTTCAAGCTGGCATTTTCTTTTATCAAAGGTTCCGACTGGCAGGCTGAAGACTACCGAGATAAGCAACAGATCGGTATCCTGAGCAAAGTAGTAGGTGGCAACCGCAGCAATGATCCCGCTTTTAATGGTGTAAATATTTACGGGGATGAAACAGCAGCTAACATGGGGCAGCTTGCAGCATTAATAAGGGATGGGATCAATGGAGGTGTCTTGTCAGCAACAGGTGGCTTGCTCAACCTCATGACGGTGGCGAACGGTTTTTATGGCACACCGACTAATCCCGGAGCTCTTGGAAATCCGCTTTATCCCACAAACGCCCAAAATACTCAGTTCATAACATTTCTGACTTCGTTACTGCCCCCGGGGACACCTCCTGCCCAAGTTGCGGCAATTCAACAAGCGGCTGGATCCTTCCTGCCCTATTACACAGGTGTTAAAAACGGGTACTTCCCAACTGGTGCAAACGTATCAAGAACCGGGTATGAAGAAAAATATCTTGTTGACTACAATGCGACAAACTTTAAATTCAACGGCGGGCTTCACTATAAGATCACTCCCAACCTGGAAGCTTCCTGGAATAGCTATATAGGGGCTGGTACCACCGTCTATACCGGTGCGGATCGTTATTCACTTCGTAATCTCAAGATCGCTCAGCACAAGCTTGAATTTAAAGGAAAATCCTGGTTCCTGCGCGGCTACACCACACAGGAAAATGCAGGCGATTCATATAATGCAACTGCACTTGGCACTTTCATTAATGAAGCCTGGAAGCCAAGCTTAAATACCGCTAACCTTGGTGGTTCATGGTTTCCTCAATACATCGGAACTTTCTCTGAAGGAAGAAGGACATCGGGTTCCGGCGTAAGCGACATACAACTTCACCAGGCCGCCCGAGCTGCGGCCGACGTTGGCCGCTTGTTACCGGGCACTTCAGGTTTTGAAACAGCCGCCAATCAAATCAAAAGCACTCCTATCAAAAAAGGAGGCGCATTGTTCCTGGACAGGTCAGACCTCTGGTCAGCTGAAGGCCAATTGAATTTATCAGACGTGCTTGAGTTTACCGATAAGATTGAAGTAATAACCGGCGTTCAATGGAAACAATGGGTCATGAATTCACAAGGGACCATCTTTGCAGATACGCTGGGCCATATCAAAGTAAACGAAGTTGGAGGTTATGCTCAGTTGAGAAAGAGATTATTTCACGAAACTCTTATCCTGACAGCTGCTGGACGTTATGACAAACAAACGAATTTCGACGGCCGCTTCACCCCAAGATTTACCGCAACGATCAAAGTCGCCAAAGACAATAATATCCGGCTTTCTTACCAGACAGCTTACCGCTTTCCGACAAACCAGGACCAGTATATAAGCCTGGTGACAGGAGCGGGTACACTCATTGGCTGTTTGCCGCAGTTCCAGGATTATTATAAACTGAGCACAACATTGCCAGGTTATACTCCTGAAAGTGTTTTGGCTTACCGGGCAAGCAACAATCCCGCTGCAACCAATTTATTGGTGAAGGCCGTTTACAACCCTGTAAAACCGGAATCAGTAAGTTCATATGAAATAGGGTACAGGGGCATAATCCAGAAGAAATTACTGGTTGACGGATACCTCTATTACAGTAAGTACAAGGACTTCCTCGCAACTATTGGTGTAGCCCAGAGCAAGACTGGCAATGCCCAGGAGGTGTTTTCGCCTTTTACAACTACGAATGTTTCCTATCATCAAAATTCAAAGGAAACTGTCAGCGCTGTAGGTTGGGGTATTGGTGCAGAATACCAGTTCATCAGGGGATTCAATTTCTATGGTAACGTATACTTCGACCAACTGCAGAATGTGCCGGAAGGCTTTGTGTCATTCTTTAATGCTCCCAAATACCGTTGGAATCTTGGACTCAGGAACGATAATGTGTACCATAATATAGGTTTCAACGTTGTGGTAAAATGGCAGGATAACAATTTCTACGAAGGCACTTTTGTTAGCGGAGAACTTCCTTACTTTACCTGGGTGGATGCGCAGATTACTTATCGCCCTTCGCGTTCAAAGAGTACCTGGAGAATCGGTGGAAGCAATATCGGCAACAGTTATTATCGTACGGGTTACGGAAGCCCGGCTGTTGGTGGAGTGTATTATATCAGTTTCGGCTACAACATTTTCTAAGACTAAACACCATAACTGGGAAAGGCCTCCGATGTGAGGCCTTTCTTATTTTATCAACTTAATGTCTTTGTGGTTTCGCCAATCTTGATACCATTATGCCAGATCTGGAGGATATAGGTGCCCTTCTGGAAAGTATCAAAATCAAGGGTAAATATCAGCGCTTTTTGGTCGCCCTTTGTGTAATCAAATTTCATTTTCCGGGTGAAGTTTTTGCGTCCCTCTGTTTTTGTATCAAAGGTCCCCGAGTCCCAGGCCGAACTTTGTAATACACGGCCATCAGGCTCATTTATTACGATCATCACTTCGGCATTGGGGTATTCATTCAAATTGTTTTGCAGGATAAAGGAAGCCACAAACTTGTTAGCTTTTTTCGCCTGTGATGTTTCCTGCTCTTTTTCGGATTTTGTATGAAAGGTGGTAAAATGCAGCGCAGAAGCAACGAATACTGAAGCATTCTTTACATTTTCCTTCAGGCCCTTGTTCTCATCATCCAGTCTCCGGATATTTTTTTGGAGATTATCGGCTTCTCCACTCATTTGATCGAGGCGCGTACTCAATTGTCGTTTCTCCAGTTCCAGGGCGGTATTTTCTTCGCGCAGCTGCCTGATTATTTCTTCCATCTCTTGCATTTTCTGCCGGGCGACGATAAGCTCAGAGCTGGTTGTCTTTGGGCTTTTGAGGATATTGCTGATCTCCACTTTTAGCCGGTTGACCTCGTTTATTTTGTTTTCCAGTTCTGCCCGAAGCGAATCGGAAGAGTTGCGAGATGAGTCGAGTCGCAAATCCATGTTATTCAGCATGGCCGAATAAGTTTCCTGTATTGAATCCCGGGCGGTTGAAGAATCGCTCCGGGTATATGATTCAGGCACGGGGCGGCTATAATTTGATTTGTCGTAAAGATGATAGATCCAGGTGGCTACCAGGCCAAAAGACAAAAGGAGGAGAAGCAGGGACTTTGTGTCTTTCATATAAGCGATTTGATAGTGGACTGCTCCAGGGTCCAGGGAAGC
>DASSFT010000584.1:0-4718 GCA_035694045.1 Chitinophagaceae bacterium | reverse complement strand
GGAGTTGTTGCAATATTTCCCAGGTAACTTCCCAACGTTAAGACGTCAAAACGCGCCGTTCTGTCGATGGCAAATGAATTACCAGCCGAGCCAATACTACCCCTTATTTTCAAATAGTCCAACCAGGAGCTAAATCTTTTGGTAAAGGCTTCGTTGGATATTATCCACCCGCTGCCCAATGACCAATAAGTGCCCCAACGATTTCGTTCTCCGAATCTTGAAGAACCATCACTTCTGAGACTGGATGTAAAAAAGTATTTGTTGTTAAAAGAATAATTTGCCTGGCCAAAATAGGAAAGCAAGGTCTGTTTAGAATAAAGGCCGGCCGTAGTTAACGTACCACTTCCGTTTAACTGGTCATCGGTTGCAATAGGTAGATTTGTACGGGTCCCCTCAAGATATTTATCTGTGAGCACTTGTGCTTCATGACCTACTAAAAAGTTTAAATTGTGTTTGGCATTTATTGATCTGTCAAAACTCAGGATATTTGTAGATATTAAATTCGCGACCCTTGTGTCTCTTTCCTGAACCCTGCCCGTTGAAGTTGAGGTCTCACCATCCCTTACTCTTGGATCAAGCTTTTCTCTCGCCTCTGTAAGTGAATAATCAATACCGGCACTGGAACTAAATTTGAAATATTTTAGGAAATTGGCTTCCCCATATAATTTTAATAAGCCTCTATAAAAAGAATTCTTCTTTTTATGATACATCCTGGCAGCTACAGGGTTAGCAACAGTTGAAGGGAAAGTGTAATTTAAGATGAGTGTCCCATCCTCAAGCCTTACCGGATTTAGTGGGGGCATGGATGAGGCATTGCCTGGCTCGCTACCAGTTTGGGTCAAATAATCCTGAATGCTATACGAAAACGTTGAGTTGAGTCCCAGCTTTAACCATTTAGCAACCTTATTCTCAAAATTGTATCGAATGGATTTACGATCATAACCGGTGCCTTTTGCAATTCCATCCTGCTTGGTATATTCAAGATTCAAATAAAAATTTGCCTTTTCACTCCCGCCGGAAATTGACAATTCATTTGATGTTGTTAAAGCCAGATTGTTATAAACCTCATCTTCCCAGTTTGTTTCAAAATAGAAGCCTCCATCAGCTTTTAGCGGGAAATTTTTTCTTAAAACAGAGTCAATTCTAAAGTCTGTCCAAAATGAACTTGAGTTTCGGTATGATTCATATAACAATTCGAAATACTCCTCTTCATTTACAGGTTCAAACTTGCCCTTTAATCTATTGGCTAAACTTGTTTGGTGATGAAAGTTGAAATGGGTTTTGCCGGGTTTACCCTTTTTTGTTGTAATTAAAATAACGCCGTTGCTCGCTTTTGAACCATATAATGCAATAGCTGCTGCATCCTTCAAAACCGTCATCACTTCGATATCGGATGGGTTTAATTGTGCTATTGGATTAATTAGGCTGGTAAATGTACTGCTGGCACGCCATTGCGGACTTGTCTGATCTACAGGAATTCCATCTATAACGATTAATGGATTTCTGGCGGTTGAACCGTTTAGACCGTTGTCGCCTGTTGCAATCCCTCTCAACACAAAATTGCTCAAGCCCCCGCCCGGTTGCCCTGTCCCGCTCGTCACCAACAACCCAGGCACTAATCCCTGTAAGTTCTTATCAAAACTTCTGTTCGGCAATGTTGCAATCTGTTCTCCTTTCACAATAGTCAAAGAAGAAACATTCCTTTGCACAGTGGTCTTATTATACGCCACCACAATCTCCTCCCCCTCCTTCACCGCAATTCTCACCGACACATTGATCAATTCCCTGCTATTGACCTTCACTTCCTGGCTTTCGATACTTACACCCGTGATCACAAGTGTCGCCTTCTCATCGACATTTTTTAATTCGTATTCGCCGTTATCATTCGTAGCTGTAGCATTGTTTGTGCCTTTCACGGCTACGGTGGCGCGCGCAGGTTCGCCATTTTCATTTACGATACGTCCACGTATGTTGATAGGAGGAGGTCGTTTCGTTTCTTCATTGCTCGAGAGCACTTGTTTTTGCCTGACAACAATAGCGTTATCCTTAATAATGAAATCTAGCGGCTGATCTCGAAAACAGATTGCCAACACTTCGTCTAGTGTCGCATCTTTCACATCAATCGATACTTTCTTTGCCTGGTCGAGCTGGTCGGCATTATAAAAAAATTCATAGCCTGTTTGCCGGTTTATTTCCCTGAAAATTTCGGCGAGAGGAACATTCTTTTCAGAAAGACTGATCCTCTGTCCATAGCCCGCAGCAGTTACCTGCATACAGGTGACGAGCATCAGAAAAGCGGTGAGTTTCATGGCTAATAGACTCTTGTTTACAATTAGTAACATAAATTTGCTTCGCCCGCCGTAGCTTTAGCGAAGGCGGGGCTTGTTTGGGTTTACAATGATAAATTGTCTGTCACGACTTTTTTATTGTTGGGGTGAACCCGGACAACCGCTAGTTGTATTCCCGTACAACCGGCGTTGCCCGCTGAAGCCTTGGCCAAAGCGGGCTTTTTTGTTCAGGGTCACCAAAGAACTTATGGCGTTACAATTAACGTCTTACCTTCTATCCGGAAATGTATGCTTCCTGTCTCTTTCAGCATACTCAGTACAGCCGATGCATTTTGTTGCCGGCTGATGATTCCGCTGAATTTATAGCTTGGCAATTTTCCTTCGTACACCACTTCAATATCATACCACCTTGCGAGCTGTCGCAGTATCATCGGCAATTCATCTTTTTCAAATATAAATTTGTTGGATACCCAGGCCAATGTCTTTTTAAGGTCAATGTCCTTGCTAACCGTGATCTCATTCTGAGCTTGTCCAAGAACTGCTTGTTGACCAGGCTTTAATATAGCAAGGGATTCTCCTTTCGAAACTTTAACAGAACCCTCGATGAGAGTTGTGCGCACAACGCCCTCATCAGCATACGAATTAATATTGAACTCGGTACCTAAAGCCAACACTTCCATTCCGTTTACTTCCGCAATAAATGGTTGTTGCGGATTCTTTGCTACTTTCACAAACACTTCACCCCTTATCTTTATTCTTCGTTCCTTACCAGGAAATGAGGCAGGAAAATATACCGAGGAGCCACTATTTAGTGAAATAATACTACCGTCAGCAAGCTGTAAGGAATAAGTTTCTCCTTTGTTGGTAGATACAGTATTGTAGAGCGGTGACAAATCAGGGGCCGAAGTTTTTGTGTCATTGTAAGTCAGTTGGCCGTCTTGATTAACTACGGCTGCAGTTCCTTGCTTCGCTAATTCGCCCCGCCCCGTACTGTCAAGCACGATACTTCGGCCGTCAGCAAGTGTAAGCTTTGCTTTAAATGAACCTGGTAATACATCCGTGCCAGTATAGCGGGAAGCAACTTCCGGTTCTGTATTTTTTTGTGGTCTGTTTAAAACAAACCAACTGACCGAAACGCCAATCAGCAAAATAGAAGCGGCTGCTACCCATCTATACCAGCGTTTCGATGTCTTAATCTCAACCGCGGGCTGCTGAATTGTCCTTTTATTCACCGATTGCCAAATCTCGTCGGACCATTGACTGGCTTCTGCGGATCGCTCGTCTTCAAACAAATCAGGTCTGCTGTCCTGGCTCGCATACCAGGCTTCCAGTTCAGCTTTTTCCTGTCCCGAAGCCGTATCGGCAAGGTATTTTTCAACAAGTATCTTTAATTCCTCGTTTGTCATGAATAAGTATAGATATAATTATACTCATCACCCAAATCGAACTGCTAGTCCCGGGCAAAAAATATTTTATCACCGAGGCAGCTGAATTAATATTTCGATAATCTTTGTAAATTTCCGTTGGCTTACCTTAGCAGGGGCATGAAAGTAGCATCAAAGACATACCACCGTTTAAGCGACAGCGAACTCGTCCGCCTTTTACAGCAAGACGATCATGCAGCATTTGAAGAACTATACCGACGCTATGTTGTTGCCATCACCAATACTGCATATAAACGCTTAGGTGATACCGAAAGGGTAAAAGAGATCGTACAGGACGTCTTTGTAAGCTTCTTCGAGAATCGACACCAGTTAGAGGCCGCATCCAATATCGGCGGATATTTATATACCGCCACCCGAAATAAAATATTTACAGCCTTCCGCGATAACTGCATACATGAATCACATCATCGTGTGATCTATCTGCAATCCCCGCAAAATACAGTTACTAACCAGGATGAGGTGCTACAAGCAAAAGAAATGTATGAGCATTTGCAGAAAAAACTAACGGAACTACCTCATCGTTGCCAAGAGGCATTCCGATTAAGTCGCGTCCAAAATCTTTCTCACAAAGAAATTGCAACGAAGATGAACATATCTGAAAGCACAGTTGATAAGCATATCAGCAAAGCCATGCAATTGCTTCGGGCCAGTGTAAAGGGGTTTGAAGTGAGCATTATTATTTTGATGCTGCTTTGTTTCTGATTAGGGCTTGCTATTTCCCAAATCATTTGTTAACCGCAAGCTTAAAAGAGCGCTCAGAGGAATTTCTCCGTTTCCAACGCGATTTCAAAAGCCTGGTACGAAGTCCCTGAGTTTCAACTCAATCTGATTTTGAATTCAAAAATGCACCCTGCTTTATCGCTGTATTCTTTTTTTCATCAATAAAAAGAAGATGGCGTTCGCCTTTATCATTCACCCGGTAAAAGCGATCTCCTTCTATTAACAATGCTTCGCTTTTGCCTTCAGCGTGTTTGGTATCGGTGTT
>DASSFT010000583.1:0-2700 GCA_035694045.1 Chitinophagaceae bacterium | reverse complement strand
ATAGCGCAAATAAGATCCATGTACCTACTGATGGGGTTGAATTGGACGTGGCAATCGATAAATCGGGCAATTATTGGGGACTTACAACAGAGAATAGAGGTCTCTGGCATTATAATGCCATTACTGGCAAGATCAGTTGTTCATGGAAGGGTGAGCTGGAGCAGTTTCCGGCAGAAAAATACCTGGGAAAGAATATTATCGGCATCAACTATTCTGACAAAGAAGATGTGATGTGGTTGTCTTACCAGGATGGCAAGCTCGAGAAAGTGTATTTGACCACGGGGAAACGTGAATTCTATTCATTCTATGGCGACCTGCAGGTAAGAGCTGATACGGTTGGAAAAAACAGGCATTCGATCCTGAGTGTAAAAACCGACCGGGAGAATAATGAATGGATCTTTGTGGGTGGTAAATACCTTGTCAGGCTCGATAAGGACAAAAGCAGGTTCGAGTGCATCGTAGATGACCCGCTGTTACCGCTCGGAAAAATGGATTGGTTCCTGTTGGAAACCGGATCAGTTTACCATCCCGCCGGGCGAAATACAAACCTGCTATGGATAGTAGGGGACAAGGGACTTTCAATACTACAGAAGAGAAATTCATCTGTCAGGCAGGTTTCATTTGGGGAGTCGTCCGTAGCGGGGATCGGGCCCAATGATTATCAGAATAAAGATAACCACCATAATATTTTTTTTGTTAAGGGCAAAAACAACAGTCATCTCCTCTTTCAGCAGGATGCGGGCAGGCCGAAGCTTATTCGCTTCGATAACAAGCTTCATATAACAGACGCTTTGTTCAATGATGAATGGAAGAAATACCCGGCTTATTTCTCGACCGATTTCGACATCGATACTTGTTATATCGCCATGATGCGGCCGGATATTGAGCCTTTGGATTTTCGTAAAGTTGTTATAAAAGAGTTCAGGGTCGACCTGGTCACTTTCAAAAGAGAAGAGGTTACGTTGGATTTTTCGCAGCGGGTACGGTGGTATGGCGCGGCTGATGCCAATAGCTGCTATTGGCTATTTTCCAACGGGTACCTTTATTCATATGATCCGCGGAATAATCTTCTCGACTCGGTTTTCATATCCGATATCTCGAAAAGGAAACCGTTTCCGCTTGAATTTGTAAAGGGCTTTGATTTTCCTACTTCGCTTCACAGGAATAGCTCAACGTTCTGGATCGCGTTTGTGCCCGAAAAGGAATTGTATAAAATTAACCTGCAAACAAAAAAGGTTGAGAAGATTTTCAAAAGCTGTTTTGACCAAAAGGACTGTGATCTTTCCACAGCAGTGCTTGACCTGTATCCTTTTGATCCTTTGCGGGTTCACCTCCAAACAAGTTTTTTTGCCGCCCTGGTAAATGTCAAAAACGATTCTATAACCTACTATTCTGATCTCTTCGAAGATAGGTTACCGGTGGAAAGCCATATCGGCTCAGGTCTCTATCACAACTGGATCTGTCATGTGAGCGAGAGCGAAATAAATTTTTTGGACACAGCCTCAGGCAAACGGAAGAAGTTGTCACTAAATGAAGACTTTAAATGGAAGCTGTCGCAGTTCAATTGCAGGCCCCTGATGAATGACCAGGGCGAGATGGTGCTGATGTCTTCCGCTCAAAAAGGGTTTGTTATATTCAATATAGATTCAGTCCCTGATCCCGCCAGGCCGGGTATTGTTCATTTTTCATCTATTAAAAAGGATGAAAAAGAATTGCGGCTCGATTCACTACTAAAGTCTGGGACGCTCACATTGAAGTATAATAGCTACAGCAATATTCGCTTCATGTTTTCTGATCATTCGCTTACCAGTCAGGACAAGATCAACTATGAATATAGCTTACATACGGGTGGGGATACAGTCTGGAATACGATTGAAGGCGAACCAGAACTGGCTTTAACTAAAATCTCTCCGGGTAACTACAACTTGCTAATCAGGGCTGCCAACCGGAATGGGGATCATTCGCCGGAAATTACCAGTTTAAATCTTTCCATTATTCCGCCATTTACCCAGACAGCCTGGTTTATTCTTTTGATAATTGGAGTGATCGCTGGCGGCCTTTACGGAGTTTACCGGTACAGGCTAATGCAGCTTAACAAACTGCAGGCTATTCGCAATAATATTGCCGGCGACCTGCATGATGATATCGGATCAACGCTTAACAGCATTTCGATTTACAGCGAAGTGGCGCGTCAACAGGCAGGAAAAGATATCCCCGCATTGGAGTTGATCGGGACAAACTCCAGGAGGGTTATTGAAAGCATGAGCGATATTGTCTGGACGATCAATCCCGGGAATGACTCATTTGAAAAAATTATTGCCCGCATGCGATCGTTCGTCCACCAGTTGCTGAAGGCAAGGGATATTGAATTTACGTTTGAAGCAGATGAAAAGCTTAATGCGATTGTACTGCCGATGCAGGTAAGAAAGAACCTGTACCTGGTATTTAAAGAAGCTATTACCAATCTTGTAAAATATTCGGGCGCCAATCGTGTTTCTATCCTCCTCACTGAGGAAAACCGGAAAATTCTTTTGAGGATACGGGACAATGGGAAAGGCATTGAGATAAATGCAGAAACACAGGGAAATGGGTTAATGAACATGAGTAGGAGGGCTAAAGAAATCCGCGCAGAATTGAATATTGTATCCGGCAATGGTGGGGGAACCGAAATTGAACTGATACTAAACAAAATAAAATGAG
>DASSFT010000582.1:0-20881 GCA_035694045.1 Chitinophagaceae bacterium | reverse complement strand
CGACATGCGCTCGTTTTGCCGGTATTCAACAAACTCATCAAAGAGGGATATGATATCAAGATACTCTTGCTTGATGAAGGAGAGGAAAAAGCAAGGCTTGAACAATACGTGAAGGATCACGGGCTGACCGACAGGATCTTTTTTTTAGGCTTCAGGAGAAATATAACAGATTACCTGTCGGCTGTAGACCTGGTAGTACATCCTTCACAGACGGAAGCAAGCAGTAGTCTTATCAAAGAAGCAGGTATGCTGAAAAAACCCGTTATTGTCTGCAGCGGCGTGGGTGATTTTGATTTGTACATCGTTCATTTGGAAAACGGATTTGTGGTAGAACCGGGCGACGAGGCAGGTGAATTTGAAAAATATATCCGCTATTCCTATGAAAATCCATCGACGGTCCAAAGTATGGGAGAAGCGCTTTGGCGTACTGTACTTGAGACATTCTCACCGAGACCAGGAATAATAGAAATGTATCTTTCCAAAGTATGATCGGCTGCATCGGAAATGAAACTGTAACCGGACCATGGAACCCAAAAGAATTCTTGTCTACTATCCTCTGAATAAGCGCTCGATCGCAATTGAGACCTTATGCATTGTTGCCAGCGAAGCGGGGCATGAGGTGATCGTTCTAACGCTGACTCCCCGGGGACCTTTCCATGAAGCGCTGGAAAAAAGATCGATCAAAACCTTTACGCATGTGCTACCGAGGAAATCCTGGAGGTATTTCCTGAAACAGGCACGCTATCTCAGGAAATTTTGCAGGCAACACAAAATAGACGTGGTATGGAGCCACCTACAGGAAGGGAACATCATTGCTGTACTGGCACGGCCATTCCTGCGCGCCAAACTGGCTACCTTCCGGCATCATGCCGAATCTGCTTTTTATGCCGAGTTTGGTGAAAAGTTTAAAATGCAGAGGAACAGGAATGAAGTTCTTTTTGACAGGATCATTAACCGGCTTTCAAAAAGGATCATCGTGCCGTCTTCCGGAGTTTGGTATGGCATGGAAAAGTATGAGCACTGCAACATGAAAAAGGTAACGCTGTTGCCCTATATTTATGACTTTGCCGCCTATGGCAAGCCGAATGAGGAAAAGGTGAAGACATTGCGTTGTCAATACTCCTCCCGTTTATTGTTGATCATGGTAAGCCGAATGATCGCTTCCAAACAACATTTGCCCGTCTTTCACATTGTAAAAAAATTAGTGGATGAAGGATTGCATGTAAAGATGATCGTGATGGACGATGGCGACCTGCGTCCCCGACTGGAACAATTTATTGCAACTAACGGCCTGCAGGAGCATATTGACCTGGTAGGCTTCAGGGAAGATTTTGTGAACTACATGGCTGCATCGGATATGCTGATCCATCCTTCGGTGACCGAGGCAAGTAACAATGTAGTGAAGGAAATGGGATTACTCGAAAAAACAGTAGCGGTTTGCCGCAATGTCGGGGACTTCAATGATTATATCAAGGAAGGTCTCAATGGCTATTTTTTAGATAATAACAACCTCGAGCAAACTATTGAAGAGGCGATCAGGGATGCATACAATAATCCTGGTAAGATGAAAAGTTTCGGACAGGAACTAAGAAAGGACGTTCTTAAAAATTTCAGCGACTCGACGGAGAACAGGCAACGGGTGTTGCAATTATTGGATTGACGCAGTAGCACGATTTGCCACGGATACACGGATTAGCCGTTGAAAGGTTTAAAGGTTTAATGGTTTAATGGTTGAAAGGTTGAAAGGTTGAAAGGTGAAGGGTTGGGAAAATCATCATTGGTGGGGTACGTAAAAATTCATCGGGAGTGTACAGTTGCCGGCTGGAAAACTTCTATTTGCTGTAAAGTAGTTATACCTGATTTTCTATGACCGGAAAGATTTACATGACATAATTTAAAATAAGAAATGGTCTTGCATAGTTTTACAGGTGAATCCGTATCGTATGCAAAACCACCTCGTATCTATTATTATACCCGCATATAATGCTGCTCTTTACATTGAAGAAACCGTTCAATCTATTTATCAGCAATCCCATCCTGCCTGGGAAATTATTATTGTCAATGATGGATCTACAGACAGGACTGCGGAAATCGCCAAATCATTTAAGGATCCCAGGGTTCAATGTATCACGCAGAAAAATGCGGGTGTGGCAGCTACACGGAACAAAGGGCTGCATTTTGCAAAAGGAGAATTCGTTGTCTTTTTTGATGCCGATGATATCATGACTCCCGAATTTTTGAGCGAACGGGTAAGCGCCCTGGTCAATGATTATAAAATGGGATATGTAGGAGGAATGGTGGAAACCTTCCCGGTGAAAGCAAGAATAAAGCAGGCGGCAGCCTCTGACCCGGTCAATGAGATACTTTTTTTTAATGCCTCTTTTGTTACGGTTCCGTCCAACTATATGTTCAGGAAAAAAATATTGATCGATAACGATATAAAATTCAACAGGGAGCTCAGCAGCAGTGCCGACCGGTTTTTTATCCTCGAAGTGTCAAGGTTTACTAAGGGAAAGAACCTGGCGGGCGAAAAAGGAAAACTTTTGTACCGGTTTACCAGCCAGAGCATGTCAAACAATGTAACGCCCGGCCTGATCATGGACAATGAGAAATTTTATTACGAGTTAAAGCGAAAAAACCTCCTGCCGCTGGGAAAAGTACAGAAGTTTAAAAGCTTCTATTTCCTTTCACTGGCAAAAGGATTTGGATTGGTGAGGCACTGGAAAAGTGTGTTGAAATACCTGGCGATGTCGTTTATCAATCACCCTGTTTTTTTTGCTATGAGTTTTGGAAAAAGTATCAAGGCATTCCCTGGTTCCAGGGGATTGAAATAAATGCTCCTTTTTTTTCTCCGTACCTGTCTTAAATAGCTTTTTATTTTATGTCATCAGAACGACAACCTGTAGAATCAGCCGGCCGCTGGTGGGGTGAACACATACATAGGTACAACGAAGCATTACAGCATCTTAAGCCAGAAGACACCGTGCTGGATATAGCTTGCGGCACCGGTTTTGGTACCGATATCATTGCAGGCAAAACAAAAGGAAAGGTAGTTGGCGGAGATATTGCCGCCGATGCGATAGCACAATGCAAAAACCATTGGAATAAATCTAACCTTGACTTCAGGGTGCTGGATGGTACCCAACTTGCTTTCCCGGATCATTATTTCGATAAGATCGTTTCCTTTGAGACAATCGAACATACAGGCCAATACCGGCAAATGGTGTCTGAATTCGCCCGTGTGCTCAAACCCGGTGGCATGTTAATTCTCTCGACACCCAACCGCGAAGTCATGAGTCCCGATGGGAATATTGTGAATCCTTACCATATACAGGAGTTTACCTATGATGAGCTGAAGCAGTTGCTGGAATCTTCGTTTTCGAAGGTGCAAATGACAGGGCAGCGCTACAGGCGTTACGATAAAAAAACGTTTCGCCGGAGTGTAGGCAAACTGTTCGAGAAATTATTTCTTAGTTTCGGCGTTCGTAAGCTTCCGTATAGCTGGAGAAGCAGTTTCATGAAAGCTTTTTTTGGCTACCCGCTATACCCGCAGGAAACTGATTTTACATTGGAAAAAGACGTACTGCGGATAAAAGGCGAATGCCCGGTCCAGTTTGCAGTATGCCAGAAATGATAATCGCAGCCCTTAAATAGTCTAAAACAATCTGATCGCATGAAAATACTAATAACAGGAGGCGCAGGTTTTATCGGTTCTTCACTCGCCGACTCCCTGCTACAGAAAAGAAACTATGAAATAGTCCTCGTGGACAACCTGCTTACAGGAAGGATGGAAAACCTTCCACAAAACCCGAACTGCCGTTTTATTAAATGCGATGTCAATAATTATAATGATATAGCTGCCGTCTGCCTGGCTTTCCGGTTTGATTACGTTTTTCATTATGCTGCGGTGGTGGGTGTAAAGCGCACACTCGAAAACCCGGTGATGGTATTGAACGACCTGCAGGGTATTAAAAATGTACTGGACCTTTGCAAGAATACCGGGGTGAAAAGAATTTTCTTTTCTTCGTCGTCAGAGGTGTACGGAGAACCGGTGCAATTGCCCCAGCATGAACACACTACCCCGCTGAATTCAAGACTTCCCTACGCGGTCATAAAAAATGTGGGTGAATCCTTTTGTCGCTCTTATTACCAGGAATACGGACTTGAGTACACGTTATTCCGGTTTTTTAATACCTACGGGCCCAAGCAAAGCTCCGATTTTGTCATATCCAAGTTCATTGACGCGGCCCTGAAGGGCAGGGACATCACTATCTACGGGGATGGTTTGCAGACACGCACGTTTTGTTACATAAAGGACAATGCAGATGCATGTATCAGCACTTTGGAAAACCCGGTGTTCATTAACGATGTAGTAAATATTGGCAACGACGAAACCTATACCATCATTGACCTGGCCTCGGTCATCATCGAGCTTACGGGTTCCGATTCAAAAATCGTTCACCTTCCCCCTTTGCCCGAAGGGGATATGACACGCCGCCAGCCGGACATTTCAAATATGAGGCAGTTGCTTAACCGGCCTTTTACCCCCTTGCATGAAGGGCTCATAAAAGTTATTGAAAGCAGGAGACAGTTGGTTCTCTCTTAAAAAATTCTATGCCTAAAATTTTAGTTACCGGCGGTTGTGGTTATATCTGGTCTCACACGATCGTCGACCTCGTAGAAAACGGGTACGATGTTATTTCCGTAGACAATAATTCACGCTCGGGCACCCGTTTGCTGGAAGGGGTAAAGAAAATAATCGGCCGGGATATAACGAATTACACGGTTGATCTTTGCGATTTTGAGGCCACGCGAAAGATATTCCAGCAGCATAAGATTGACGGCATCATTCATTTCGCTGCCTTTAAATCGGTGGAAGAGTCCGTTCAGACGCCCCTTCTTTATTTCCAGAATAATCTTATTTCCCAGATCAATATCCTGCGTTGTACCGAAGAATTCAACGTTTCCTGCTTTGTTTTTTCTTCTTCCTGCAGCGTGTATGGGAACGCCGATGTAATTCCCGTTACCGAAGACACACCGTTGAAGAAAGCTGAGTCTCCTTACGGCAGGACCAAGCAAATCGGTGAAGATATGATCATGGACGTTTCAAAGGTTTCAAACACCCGGTTTATCCTGTTACGCTATTTTAACCCCACCGGGGCACACCCTTCCGCCATCATCGGGGAAGTGCCGTTTGGCCGGCCTTCCAATCTGGTTCCTGCCATTACCCAGACCGCCGCAGGCAAACTGCCCGCACTTAAGGTTTATGGCAGCGACTATGACACAAGGGACGGGTCCTGCATCAGGGATTTTGTGCACGTAAGCGATATTGCGCATGCACATACTTTGGCGGTCGATTATCTCACGAAAACAACGAGCAAACCCGTCTGCGAAATTCTTAACCTTGGCACAGGAAATGGAGTAACCGTACTCGAAGCAATTGGAGCATTTGAACGGGTGACGGGAATCAAGCTTAACTATACGATTGGGGAAAGAAGACCGGGTGATGTGGTGGCCGTTTACGCCAATAATGACAAAGCAAGGAAATTACTTCACTGGTCACCGAAGTTTAGCCTGGATGATATGATGAGAACCGCCTGGAACTGGGAATTAGTACTAGGTAAAACTTCTTAGTTTGGGTTGCGGTTTGTTAGTATAATTACTTAGTGAATCGGAGAAGCACTCAAAACGGGTGGGAACAAGTTCGCAATTTTAATCTGATTCTAAATTAGTTATTTTCTTAATTAAAACATTTTTTACCAATTTTGCCCAAACCAGGGAACGCCAATATCCACCTAAAATTCAGTCCCGGATGAAAAAAAGGATTTTATTTTCAGCAACGATCATTTTCTTGATACTGTTTGTCCTCTCTCTTCTTGCGACATTACTACAATTTACAGGAAAATCAAACCCACTGACGCGGTTCAATCAGCCGACTCCTGAATACAATAGAATTGAATCTTTTGATCCAATGCTTGCACGCCTCAATTCTGTACAGAAGCTCGAACACTACTGCGATAGCGTTTACAGTGAAAGAATCTTAGTTGACAATACAACGAATTTTGAAAGAATATATACTGATGTTGTTTCGGAAGTGGTGAGGAACAGGTTTTATCATGGTTATTCAGCATATGGATACAATGACAATTATTTGGCTTTCTCCCTTGCGGAAGTTACCATGCCTGGCCTGAGTGCCCTGGTCATACCTGATGAAATAATGAAGTATCCCTATGCGGCCTGCAGCCAGCAAGCCATAATAGAAATGCAGGTGCTCCAGGATAAAGGATTTAAAACCAGGAAAATTTTATTCCATGGTAAAACCTGGGGAGGTCATTTTGCTTTCGAGGTTTTCTATGAAGGTGGTTGGCATTTTCACGATCCTAACATGGAACCGGATAAAGCGCTGCTGGCAAGTTATGGAATGCCTGATATCGCTTTCCTGGCCAATCATCCGGACCTGGTAGTGAAAGCCTATAACCGCCGTCCCAAGGAACAAATGCTGGACATTATTCTCAACTACTCATACGGCCCCGTCAATACATTCCCGGCAAAAAAGGCGATGGCCTTTCAGAAAACCACCAAGGTTTTGTCTTATACTATCTGGCTGTTCTTCCTGGCTGGATTTATCATTACGCGGCGGGCTTACAGGCGCCTGAAAAGCAAAAAAGCTGTACATGAAATGGCTCCTGTACGCCAGTTAAAGCCGGCGCCCGCGACGATTTACTTCCCGGAATACAATGTACAGGGAAAATAACCAGGCTTCACCGCGAAACATTCAAACCGGGACGTTACCTGGTTGTTAATTATTTTTACAAAAGAGATCCTTTGATCTGCTTTACTGAAAGCAGCTGGTGTTAAATTAAGTATGATTCGACGATTTATATTGCCACGGATACACGGATTAGCGGTTTAAAGGTTTAAGGGTTTAAGGGTTGAAAGGTTTAAAGTCACTAAATCTTCACCGTTGCGCCGCTGCGCCGCCGCGAGAAACAGAAAGATGCCACGGATACACGGATGAAAACATAACACCAGCTTAACTCAGCGAAATTTTCCTTTTTACTTTTTTTATATGTGTGGAATTACCGGTTATATAAGTACTGGATGGTCGCAAACGCACCTGGAGCGAATGACCTGCAAACTGGCTCATCGCGGCCCTGATGCCCATGGATATTATACCGATCCGGCCCAGGGACTCGGCCTGGGACACCGGCGTCTCAGCATTATCGACCTCTCGGAAGCTGCCAACCAGCCATTTTATTCTCACGACCGTCGTTATATAATGGTATTTAATGGCGAGGTGTTCAATTACCAGGAGATCGCCGCTAAATATAGTATCCAGCAGCGTACTCATTCCGATTCGGAAGTTATACTCGAGGCTTTTGCATTAAAAGGGGTGGAAGCTGTGCAGGATTTTAATGGCATGTTCTCGCTGGCGATCTGGGATACGCAAAAAAAAGAATTATTCCTTATCCGCGACCGGTTTGGCGTAAAGCCCCTGTTGTATTACTGGGACCAAAAGAATTTTGCTTTTGCATCCGAACTAAAAGCATTGCTTGAGCTGGGTATCGTGAAAGAACTCAACCAGCGTTCGCTGCAGGATTATTTTTTCCTGGAATATATCCCGGGTAACGAAAGTATCATAAGGAATGTATTCAAACTGCCTCACGGGCATTACCTGAAGATGAGGGCCGGTGGCGTGCCGGAGATCAGGCAGTACTATTCCATTTTTGATAAATTGAATACATCGCTAAAAGGTATCACCGAAGAAAAAGCGCTGGATGAATTCGAAGCGCTGTTGTCATCCTCTGTTAAACTGCGGCAGATATCCGATGTACCTATCGGCGCATTTTTAAGCGGTGGCACCGATTCCTCGCTGATCTGTGCGCTGTTTCAAAAACAAAACACGCTTCCCATCAATACATTTACCATCGGCTTTGATGTAAAAGAATTTGATGAGACGATCTATGCTAACCGGGTAGCCGAACACCTAAAGACGGCTCACCGCCAGTTTCACCTGACCGATAAAGAATCAATTTCAATCGTTGACAACCTGGCAACATATTATGACGAGCCATTTGCCGTTCCATCCGGCATCCCGAGCTATCTCGTTTGCAACAAGGCAAGAAGCATGGTCACGGTGGCCCTCAGCGGCGATGGCGGGGACGAATTGTTTATGGGCTATGGCTATTATAAAGTATATAAACAAATAAAGAGCTTTTACAGGAACTTCCCCCGTTTTGCCCGCAACGCAACAGCGGGTTTGATGAGCCTGCTCAACCAACGTTACCAGCGTGCTTCAAGACTACTGGGCTTCAGCAATGACCAGGACCTGTTTGTCAATATCTGGTCGCAGCAGCAATATATGTTTACACAAAGCGAGATCAGCGAACTGCTGGGCGTTCCTTATAAAAACGAAACAGTCAGTGCCGACTGGAAAAGGATCAGCGAACTGGACCTGGAGGACGAGGAAAAGATCTCTTTATTTGACATTAACAATTACCTGACCAATAACCTGCTTTATAAAATGGATTGTGCTTCGATGGCCAATAGCCTCGAAGTACGTACTCCCTATCTTGATTATCGGCTGGTTGAGTTCTGTGTTAATCTTCCGTTGCAGTTTAAAATCAATAACGGCACCCAGAAATACCTGATGAAAAAATTGTTGGAGCGGTATATACCCAAGGACCTTGTTTACAGGACCAAGTGGGGTTTTCCTGCGCCCGTGGGAGAATGGCTGTATAAAGATCTTCGCTACCTTATAGATAAATGGCTTTCCAGGGAAATGATACTGAATGCCGGGATCCTGGATGACCTGTTTGTAAGAAAAGTCCTGAAAGAATTCCTGGCGGGGAAAAAATATCATCACAAACGCGTCTGGTCAATGATCATGTTCCAGATGTGGTATTATAAATATATGGACAAGAATGGTGATTAGGAATTTCCTGTTCCATCGGGTAAGCGAAGAAAGAGACAATCTCTGGCCGCCGATGAAACCTGTCTTATTTGAAAAAATTATCCGCTTACTAACCAGGGACTATCATATAGTTTCCCTGGAAGGGTGGCTCCAGGAAAAAAATAAGCGTCATTCCCGGAAAACCCTCGCCACTATTCTATTTGATGATGGCTACAAGGACAATATAGAATACGCGGCCCCAATCTTAAAAAAATACAAATGCCCTGCTTCTTTTTACATCGTAACGGGTTGTATCAATAAAAATATACCAACCTGGACTTACCTGCTGGATCATGCAATGCAGCAAGCCAGGATACCTTCTCTGATCCTGGATTTCGACCAAACTCCGGAAGAGCTTAAAAAAATTACTCTTACCGATAAACCTTCGTTGCGGAAAATCAAAATCTGGATGAAAAGACTGCCAAACGCACAACGGGTGCAGGTATTAAATAGCATCCTGCAACAGTGTAACGACGTTCCGGTCCCCCAAAATAAAATGATGAGCTGGACGGATATCCGCCATCTGCAGCAAGATGGTTTTTATATTGGCTCGCATTCGCACACCCACCCGATGCTGGCGGCCCTGGAGGATGAAAAAGAAATAAAAGAAGAGCTTGGACATTCCGCCTCGATCATACAACAAAAGCTTGGAATAGCACCTTTGACGATCTCATATCCCATTGGCAGCTTCGACGAGCGGGTGACCCGGCTGGCAGCTGAAACAGGGTATCAATACGGGTTAGCTGTAGAGCAACGATTTTTTCAATCTGGCCGGGACTCACTAATGACCATTCCCCGCGTAGAGCTGCACCAGGAACCCTCGTGGAAAGTAAGCCTCCGGATGAATGGCCTTTATAATAAGACAAGACGACTATGGCGGTAGGCAACCAAAAAAGAATCGTCCTTTGGTGTGGTAGTGCACCCAATCAAAAAGCGTTGGCAGTAAAAATTGCGGAGCAGTTTGGGCTCTCCGGTATCGTGGTAAGTGAGAGAAGCGGGACAGCCCCCCGTCGGAAATACTCAGAAATACCCGCGTTGATCTGGGACCGCTTGCGTTTCAGGAGCATTTATAAAAGCTGGAAAAAACTACTGCATTATTATGATCAGCGTTTTCCTTCCTGGCCAGATGTTCCCGTGTTACGGGTGCCAGACATCAACAACGATGAAACGGCCAGTTTTACAAAAGACCTGCAACCTGCTTTGATCGTGGTATCAGGTACGGCCCTTGTTAAAGAAAAATTGTTGAACACCGAAGCCACTGTTGGGATCATTAATCTTCATACCGGTCTTTCGCCCTACGTTAAAGGTGGTCCAAACTGTACCAACTGGTGCATTGCCAACGATGACTGGCAACTGGTAGGCAATACGATCATGTGGTTGAATAAAGGAATTGATAGCGGGAACATCATAACCAGTGAGTGTATTGATATTCGTGACAACCGCAATCTTTTCGAGGCGCACAAACGCGTGATGGAACATGCCCATGACCTGTACCTTCGTGCGATCGACTACCTGTTGCATGGTCAGCCACCGTACAATGCCGTTCCACAAAGCTCATTGGGCAAGGGAAGCCTGTTCCTGACAAAAATGTGGACTGCATCGCAGAGGAAAAAACTATTACGAAACTGGGCGAAAAGGAAAACTTCCGGTCAGGTTTCCACACCCGTTACCATCCCGTTGCCCGCTCAAAACGGCTAACCTCAGTTATTAGATTCTCTTATGAAAAAGATTATGGTACTCTTTTGATCAACTCCGCCCATAACTTTCCTAAAACTATAGTAATGATCAGCGAGCAAATAACACCATCCAGGATTGTAGAGGTCAATAACAGACCTGTCAAATGTTACGATGACCTTGGTGAGAATATCGATAGCGTCACTGTAAAATCATTTGGGGAGGAATGGAAGGCGTTTCACAAATTTGATGATGATGAATTAGAACGTATAGGCGATGAATACTTTGATATCGTTACACCCGGCATGTACGGGAAAGATAAAATTGCGGCGGACTTCGGCTGCGGTACTGGCCGCTGGACAAAATATTTTGCACCAAGAGTAGGAGCCATCGCTGCTATTGACCCCAGTGACGCCATATTCACCGCTGCGGCTGTGTTGGATTCTACAGACAATGTTCAGTTATATAAAGCGTCTATCGACAATTTGCCTTTTCCCGACAATTACTTCGATTTCGGGTTTAGTCTCGGGGTGTTGCATCATATCCCGGACACTGCCAGGGCGATGAAAGCATGCGTTGATAAAATCAGGCCTGGCGGCTATTTCCTCGTGTATTTATATTACAATTTCGATAACAGGGGGCCATTGTTTAAGTTTATTTATAAGCTGTCTAATCTTATTCGGCTGGTTGTATCGAAGTTGCCCGGGGGTGTCAAACGTGTAGTTTGCAACATACTTGCTGTTCTCCTGTACATGCCATTTGTAGGCTTGTGCCGCCTTTTGCGAATTCTTGGAATACCGGAGAGAGTCCGGCAGAAAATTCCCTTGCAGATATATGAAAAAGCATCGTTTTATATCATCCGGAATGATGCGCTGGATCGTTTTGGGACACCTCTCGAGCAACGATTTACCAAAAAAGAAATAACCGGTATGATGACAGAGGCGGGTTTGTCAGAAATAGATTTTTCGCCTAATGCACCTTACTGGCACGCCACGGGAAGAAAGAAGTAAGTGTTGAGTAGGAAGTATCGTAATTTTAATCATTAATCTAGAGATTATACACGAAATGCTGGTTGTTCGTTTTTTTTCAGTTAACGATTTTTTCCTTATCCCGTTTTGTTTCATACTTATATACGCTTTAATCCGGAACCGGGCGCGTGGGTGTGAAGATGAGGGGATCAGGAAATATTATTTCCGGGCGTTTTATTTCAGGGTGTGTTGCGTTTTGGCTTACGCAGTCATAACCGAATTTTATTTTGGTGGCGGCGATACCAATCTTTACTACCAGGGGGTGAAGGACCTTAAGAACGCGTTAACAGACGATTTCAGCAATTTCTCTACCATCTTAGCTACCTCGAAACTCAACTACGCAAACCCGCTGTCGCCATATTTTCTCTACGATAACTACGAGTTTGATATTACGTATAATTATATGGCTGTTCAGGGAAATTTCTTCGTTCCCCGTCTTGGGATCATTCCTTCTCTGATATTCATGAACAGCTATGTGTGCATATGTCTTTGTTTTATGATGTTCGCATTGGGGGGTTCGATAAGGTTGTTCAAAACGTTTTGCTATTACTATCCCTGGGCAAAAAGAGAATTAGCACTGGCCATACTGTTTCTTCCCAGCGTGGGATTCTGGAGCTCAGGATTCCTGAAGGATACTATATGTTTTGGGTGCGTAGGGTTCATGATATATGGGATATTGAATATTGTCATTAAAAAAAAGAAGATTGCCAGTTCGCTGTTTTGGGTCGCTCTTTCAGGTTATCTTCTTTTCTCTATCAAGACTTATATCTTCCTGGTACTGGTATTGTCCATTACTATTTGGTTATTTGCAGAGACCAACCGGCTTATCAAGGACAGGACCCTAAGACAGGTATTTGCTTTCATGACGTTTTTTATTGCCGCAGGCGCCGGGTATTTCATGCTACAGTATTTTACCTCCGATGAAAGCATGAAGCAATACCAGTTTGATAACATTATTTCTTCAGCGGAATTTCAACGAAAAAACTACGGGTTGCTGGCCGATCAGCAAACTTCTTATTACAAGGTCAATGCCTCGAACCCCGTATCACTGGCCCTGAACAGTATCGTAGCTACTTTTTTCCGGCCTTTTCCCTGGGAGATACGATCGGCGGCGGCCGTATTATCGGCTATGGAGGCGCTGGCATTTCTTGTTCTTACCGCCAACCTCTTTTTTAAAAGAGGTATCGCCACTCCATTCAGGCTTATATTTAAGGATCCAAGGATTCTGTTTTGCTTTGTATTTGCTATAGTTTTTGCTGTAGGGGTGGGAGCCGCCACGGCCAATTTTGGTACTTTATCTCGATATAAAATTCCTTCCATGCCTTTTTATATGATTATGATTCTCCTGTTGTACAGGAATACGGGCCTGGAATATCCCAAATGGCTGAAAAGAATTTTAGGATATAAAACCACCTGATTCCCCATGTGTGGCATTGCCGGTTCAATAAATTACCCACTCGATATTCCACTGCTGACCAGGGACCTTTTTCACAGGGGACCTGATGAGCAGACGACATTTACAGAAGGCAACCTGGTGCTTCATCACCATCGCCTGGCTATTCTTGATATAGCAGGAGGAAAGCAACCGATGCATTTTGAGCATCTGACTGTTATTTTTAACGGCGAGATATACAATCACCAGGATGTACGGGCCAAATACGATCTTCATTGTCACACAAATTCCGATACGGAGACGATCTTACGTGTTTATGACAAGATCGGCGCAAAATGCCTGGACGATTTTGACGGGATGTTTGCGTTTATCATTTATGACCGCAATAAAAACGAACTTTTCATCGCCAGGGACAGGGCCGGGAAAAAGCCTTTATATTATTATTCAGATGGGAAATGTTTCGTTTTTTCCAGCGAGTTAGGCGCCTTAAACGACCAGCTTTCCCTGCAGCTCAATGAGCAGCACCTGCAGCAATATGTAAGGATGGGCTATTTTTATAAATCGTCTACTCCCTACCAAAATGTCTGGGAGCTACCCGCCGGCAGCTTTGCGCACATATCCCTTGACAAACCCGAAGTAAAAATTGAACGCTGGTGGAATATTCATTCTTTTTATAAGCAACACTCCCCGGATAGTTTTGAAAACGCATTGGAGAAAACCGACCGGTTGTTGCATGCAGCCGTAAAAAGAAGAGTAGAATCTTCCGATCTCGAAGTGGGCTCGTTTTTAAGCGGGGGCATTGACAGTGGATTAGTAACAGCTATTGCCAAAAGCTATAACCCGACGCTGAAAACATTTACCGTTTCTTTCGATGGAGAATACGACGAAGCGCCGCTTGCCAGGCTGGTTGCAGAACGTTACCAGACTCATCATACCGAGATAAAGATATCATTTGATAACCTCCTGGATGATGTAGAAAGGATACTGACCAATTATGGCGAGCCTTTTTTCGACAGCTCAGCGATACCCAGTTACTATGTCAGTCGCGAAGCGAGAAAACACGTCACCGTTATTTTAAATGGGGACGGCGGCGACGAGATCTTCGGGGGCTACCGTCGATATGTTCCTTTTGCTAAATACGATTTTTTTAAACCGGGCATTTTTATAAAAGGGATTGCATCCACTATGCATGCGGTGTTACCGGTTCCTGATTCCAAAAAAAGCCGTTATAATTTTTTATATCGTCTGACCGATCTCGCCAGTAAAAAGGGCCTGGCGACTTACCTGTCATCCACGATTGACATCTTTGAAGAATACGAAAAGTATTTAAAAACCGATGGCACGGTGCTTCAGCAGGTAGAAAAAGATTTTAGCTGTATCAATGCTTCTTCGCTTACTGGACTGCAAAAGATCATGAACCTGGACTTCGATAATATCCTTGCCGGCAATTTGTTGGTGAAAATGGATATTGCGACGATGGCGCATTCCCTGGAAGGACGCAGCCCTTTGCTGTCTAAAGAACTGTTGGAGTATGCGCCCTCTATTTCCGATAAATACAAGATTTCCGGTAAGCAAACAAAATACGTACTGCGCAAGCTCGCCGAAAAATATTTGCCTGCAGAGCTGGTGCATCAACCCAAGCGGGGATTCGAGATCCCGCTGAAGAAATGGGTGGACGGGCAATTGAAAACAATGATCGGGGATTATATTATGCCGGCGAATGCCTATTGCCGTCATTTTATCGACGGGTCCTTCCTGGATGATGTATGGAACCGCAAAACAAAGGTGGGTGATGAAAAAAGAGCAAAAATGATCTGGACCTTGTTTGCGCTGGAAGTATGGCATAGAAAGGTTTATGGGAAGAAATAGGCGGCATTTTTTTGTTTCACGCAACGACGCAACGGCGCCACGAATTATCTATGACTGGACATGCGTTGCGCCTTTGTCTCGCCATTTGGCGGGAAGAAATTTGTTTGATGCAGAGAAGTCACCAGAAATAGTATTTTACGCTACGACGCCACGATATAGGTATGGCATCACTCGCGTTGCGCCGTTGCGCCGTTGCGTGAAATTTACCTACATGCACAGAAGTTACCATGGAAAGAACTAGGAAGAAAGTTGCGATCATAGAAAATCATGAGTTGGGCATATATTCCATCCGTCATGACCTGGTAATGGCCATTGCCCAAAAATACGATGTGTCGATTTTGACAGAGATCGATGGTTCATTTAAGAATGGGAACCTGGAAAGCGTCGTCAGGTTCATTGATGTCGGGAAGAGTGTAATGAACCCCCTGACGGCGCTAAAATACAATGCCAGGGTGCGCAAGGCATTACGGGAGTTTCAACCCGATGTTTGCCTCACTTTTACGATTCGTCCTGCTATTTATGGTAATATGGTGACAAACGGGCTGAATATACCAACCATATCTACGATTACCGGTACGGGTCCATTGTTTGATAGTAAAAGTTTGTCGTATAGGATTGCCCGGCAATTGTATAAATGGGTATTGAGAAAAACCAGGTTTGTTTTCTTTCCGAACTATGACGATCTCGAAGCTTTTATAAAGGCAAAATACATCAAACGCGAACAGGCCAAACGGGTTCCCGGCTCGGGGGTTAATTATGAGAAATTTGCTCCCATGCCATATACAAGAGGCGCCGATGGCAAATACATTTTTCTATTTATCAGCCGGCTGATCAAAGACAAGGGTATTATGGAATACGTGGAAGCCGCTTCCATTTTAAAACCTCAATTCCCGCAGGCCGAGTTCCATGTCATAGGACCTTTATGGACAGGCAACAAAAAATCATTGACGGTAACCGCGAAAGAACGGGATGAATGGATAGAGAAAAAATGGATCGTTTACCACGATAAGCAAAAAGATATCCGGCCCTTTGTTGCCGATGCCGATTGTGTGGTGATGCCTTCTTACCGTGAAGGTATGAGCAATGTATTGCTGGAAGCCGCTAGCATGGCACGCCCGCTTATCGCAACTAATGTCACCGGTTGCCGCGACATTGTAGAGGATGGAGTGAATGGGTTATTGTGTAAAGTAAAAGATGGAAAGGACCTGGCTGAAAAAATGAAGCAGATGATGAGCCTGTCGCCGGCGCAACGAGAACAAATGGGAAAAAAAGGAAGAGAAAAAATGATCCGTGAGTTTGATAAAAAGTTTGTAATACAAATATATTTGCAGGCTATTGATGAAATCGCCAATGGATAGTCATGATCATGCTTTTACGCTTTCCATCGATTGGGAAGAGTTTGGCCAGCTCCTCGGCCGCGATCACACCGGGGTAGTGATGCCGGCCGTGCCCAAAACGATCGATCGGCAGACCGATATCATGCTTTCCCTGCTGGATGAAACCAATCAAAAAGCTACTTTCTTTATCCTCGGTATGCTGGCACAGAACAGACCCGATCTTGTCAAAAAGATTGCGGCGGCGGGGCACGAGATAGGGATGCATGGGCAAAATCATATCCGCATGAACACGCTCAGCTACAAGGAAGCTTACAATGACCTGAGCGATGCGCATAAACTGGTGACAGATATTATTGGCGCACCAATTTATGGTTACAGGGCGCCTTATTTTTCTGTAAACGAAACAAACCTATATGTCCTGGAGATATTAAGCGAGTTGGGTTTGATCTATGATAGCAGCATATTTCCCGTCAAGCTGAAGAGTTATGGCATTGCCAATTTTCCTTATGAGGACAGGTTGTATAACCTGCCAAACGGGAAACAAATGGTAGAGTTGCCACTGACCATTATGGACTGGAGAAATAAACGTTTGCCGGTGGCGGGTGGCGGGTATATGAGAGCGTTTCCTAAGTTTGTGCTTAAAAAAATTTTTAAAAAACTGGATGAGGAAAAAAGGGACGTTATGCTTTATATGCATCCCTATGAATTTGATGACCGCTGGATAAGCTGCTCCACGCATTACCCGCCGGGTAAGGGATTTTCGAAGCCCAAAACATTTTTGATCAATGTCCGTTGGAATTTATTTCGCGGCACCATTTACAATAAAATAAAATATCTTTTGCAAGAATATAATTTTGTAACCTGTCTAAAAAAAGCTGAATATGTCAAAGCCCATTCACACAGCCCAGCAGTACTGGGATGCCCGCAGTGAACTGTTTGCCAACTATTACAAAAAACCTTCGTGGTTCGATAAGACATTTCGCAAAGCGGTGTTTTTCCGGACAGCGGTAGCCTTGAAGACCATCAAAGAGTTTGATCAGCCTACAGTCCTCGATATTGGCTCGGGCCCCGGTGTGAATAGCGTCACCTGGTTAAAGAACTCCAACGCGAAATTTTTATTAGGGATCGATTTCGCTGAAACCATGAATGAATACGCCCGCAAAAATGCGGAAGCGGAAGGCGTAGGCAACCGCTGCAAGTTTGTACAGGGTGATTTTTTTACTTATGATTTCGGACCTGAGAAATTTACCGTATCCGTAGCTGCCGGCGTGGTAGACTATGTAAAAGATACGGCTGCCTTTATGAAAAAAATGGATGCGGTGACATCGGGTGCCTTTGTCGTCTCCTGGCCCGAGAATGGTTTGCGCATGGCCCTTCGCCGCTATCGCTATACTACCCCTGTCTATCACTACAATGAAGCCGATGTGCGCCGCCTGCATGAGGGACTGAATATTAAAAGTCTCGAGATCCTGCCGATGCAGGGTGGGGTAACAAGCGTGGCAAGGAAATAATATGCTGCCCGGGTAGTAGATTTTTATACAGGCATCGGAAAACTACCTTTAACCGCTCCTGTAGATATACTTTTTTCCCTTTTTGGATTAGGCATTTGCTTTGGACTGCGGGTTTGGGCTATTATTTTTATAGCGTCCAAATCCGATCCGTCCAATGAAAACCACCCTAAAAAAACCAGTGGCCATTGTAGGTTATTCAGGCCATGCTTACGTCATCATCGACATTTTTCTCAACGCAGGTCGTCTTGTAACGTCCTACTGCGATTCAGAAGAAAAAACCTCAAATCCTTATAATCTTCACTATCTCGGCCGGGAATCGGACGTGATCAGCCAGTTGAAGAATTTTGATTATTTCGCCTGCGTGGGTCATAATGGCATTCGCGAAAAGATCCATACGCAGTTGAGCCAATACCTGGGCGATCCTATCAATGCCATTCATCCCAGCGCGGTCATTTCAGCATCCGTAAAGATGGGAAATGGTGTGATGATAGCCGCCAACACAACATTAAACCCCATGGTAGAAATTGGTAATGGCGTTGTCTGCAACACATCCTGCAGCATCGACCATGAATGTATCATCGGGGATTTTTCATTTGTAGCCCCCGGCGCTGTTTTGTGTGGCAATGTAAAAGTGGGTAAAAGCAGTTTTATTGGCGCAAACTCAGTCATACGCCAGGGAATCACGATTGGAAATAATGTGATCATCGGTGCAGGCACCGTGGTCATTAAAGATATACCGGATAACACCACTGTGATCGGCAATCCTGCCAGGAAGCTGGTAAAGAAACCAGCCAGAAGTCTGAAAGCAGCATAATGACGATTGTTTCATTGGAATTGTTTTCAAGTAAGGCACCCTGCCTAATAGGGTGCTTTTTTTTGCCCACAGAGGGCCACGGAGAAGACACAGAGGACCACAGAGAAAAACTTTCGGCTCGCTGTGGACCAGCTAGCTTCCTATTGCGAGTGGCGCTGAAAAGACACAGAGGAACCACGGTGAAAAACTATGCGGTTCTCTGTGGCTCTCTTCTGGAGCCTTTCTTTTAACCAGATGACCTTTTAGTTTTCCGAGGATGACCACCCAACGTTAGTAAAGAAAAACTCTGTGGCTCTCTGTGGCCATCCAACTTTCCTACCGCAAGATGCGCCGAGAAGTTACGGAAGGTAGCGAAGGAAAACTCTGTGGCTCTCTTCTGGAGCCTTTCTTTTAACCAGATGAGCTTTTAGTTTTCCGAGGATGACCACCCAACGTTAGTAAAGAAAAACTCTGTGGCCCTCTGTGGCCATCCAACTTTCCTACGGAGTAATGCTGTCCTTAAAAACAATTCAATAACTTCGTAGCTCAGCATACAAGCCGAAAAAACCAATTGTGAAGAAACAATTCCGGGTTTTATTTTTAGGAAAAAAAGACAATCCTTTTGCAGAAAGGGCGGGTGAATATTTGCGCAACCATTGCAAAACCCCGTTTATATTTATCGGCGACCGGCGGGATAAGCTGCCGGAAGAAGTACTGAACTGGCAGGGTGATCTCCTTATCTCGTTTATCGGCTCCTGGATCATACCTGAATCGCTGTTGAAAAATGCTTCCTTTGCGGCTATTAATTTCCACCCGGGCAGCCCGGAGTACCCGGGCACAGGCTGCACCAATTTCGCGATATATAACGGAGAAACAGAATATGGCATAACCTGTCATCATATGAAATCAGCCGTGGACAGCGGCAACATCATTGCTGTGAAAAGATTTCCCATTACAAAAGATGATACAGTGTTTGGTGTCACCCAGCAATGTTACCAACTGATCGAAGAGATGTTCTACGGGATAATCGACAGTATTTTGCAAGGTAATCCCTTGCCGACCTCGACAGAGACATGGAAAAGGCAGCCCTATACACGAAAGGAACTTAACGAGCTTTGTTATATCAGCCCCAATATGCCGGAGGAAGAAATGGAGAAAAGGATCAAAGCAACTACGTACCGGTGGCCCTGGGCTTACACTAAGATCGGAAATCGAACGTTTATACTTCAATCATAATCGCGACCAGACATGGTGAAAGAAAAACCAAAAGAGGAATCCATCAGTCCCCTGACCGGTAAACAGTACACAATCCCGGAAATAATAGATGATAAGGCAGGAATAGAGTCGTTTTGCGCCTTACACCCTGGCAAAAAACTGGTCGTGGTACAGGGACTCGGGTTCGTAGGATCTGTGATGAGCCTAGTGGTGGCAAATGCACTGACAGAGGAATATGCCGTGATCGGGATCGATCTTCCTACTCCTTTTTCTTACTGGAAGATCCAATCCATCAATGAAGGCGCATTCCCGGTAATAGCCGATGATCCCAAGATTGAACAATTTTATCAGAAGGCAAGACAGAAGAAGAACCTGTATGCAACCTGCGATCCCTATGCTTACAGCAAAGCGGATATCGTGATCGTGGATATCAATCTCGATGTAAAAAAACAATCCAATAATAACGGTCATTTAGAAGATTACACCGTTGATCTTAGTCCATTCAAAAAGGCGATCACGGCTGTCGGCACTTTCTGTAAACCAGATGTGCTGGTATTGGTTGAAACCACCGTTCCGCCCGGCACCTCGCAGAAAGTCGTCAGGCCGATTCTCGAACAATGTTTACAGGAAAGAGGACTGGCCATAGATAAATTAAAGGTGGGTCATTCTTATGAAAGAGTAATGCCCGGTCCCAAATACGTTGATTCCATTCAAAACTTTTACCGGGTTTATTCGGGCACAGATGAAGCCAGCGCCGATGCAACGGAAAAATTCCTTCGCACCGTTATCAGTACTGATGAATACCCTCTTACCAGGTTGGGCAATACGCAGGCTACTGAAATGGCCAAAGTGCTGGAAAACTCCTATCGCGCCATGAATATTGCTTTCATGGTTGAATGGAGCCGTTTTGCTGAAGAAGCCGGTGTAAACATCTACGAAGTAGTAAACGCGATCCGGATGAGACCCACCCATAAGAACCTGATGTTGCCAGGTCTTGGAGTTGGCGGCTATTGCTTAACCAAGGATCCCCTGCTGGCAAGCTGGGCAAGAATGAATTTGTTCGGTAGCGAAGAACCCCTGGAACAAAGCGAGACTGGTGTTCATATCA
>DASSFT010000581.1:0-3338 GCA_035694045.1 Chitinophagaceae bacterium | reverse complement strand
GTTTCCCGATCGGCGTCAACAATTTTATTATTGGCGGTACAATTTTTAACGATCTTAATCGCATTCCGACCGCAACCGGGTTGCCAAAGGTTTTGTTATTATTATTGACCCTGTTTGACTTGAAATACTTTAGCAGGCAACAAACCATGTGCTTCCTTATGCGTCTTAATCAGATCGGTTGAATCTTTGGCTTCTGCCAAACACAATACCACGCCATCTCTTTCATTTACCCAATAGTTGATAAGATTAACTCCATATTTACTTTGTATGAAAAGATCTTTTTCGTGGGCACCTGCTACATCTTTGGCAGTTACTTTTCCTGCACCGAAGTAGTGAATATCCAGGAACAGGTTCCTATTACCTTTCAACGCAGCTTCTGCGCCTTCTGTCACGGGGAAAATCCTTTCAGGCAATAAACCATGCGCTTCTTTATGAGTTTTACGAATAGATATTGAGTCCGGAGCTGATGCGAGGCAAAAGATTAACCCCTCTTTTTTGTCGATCCAGTATTGCTGGATATCTACGTTGTATTTTCTTTGGACTGCAAGATCTTTTGCATGTGCTTCTGCAACAGCTTTATAATCTATTTTACCGGGTTTTAACTGGTGAACATCAATAAAGAGATGCGTTGTTTTTGGTGTTGACTCAAGAACGCTTGTTTGTGCGGAGAGCTGAACTGTACCTAAGCTGAAAACGACAAGAGTTAAAATTTTAAGAAAACCTTTCATGATAGATGAATTTAATTTTGAGGAATGAAACAATACTGCAAAGCACGTCCTAGTTATGTTGCAAGCGGTAAGATGTTTTCCCTATTTTAAAATAATTTGCTACCCATTTTATAAAACCAGAGCATATGGAGTTGATCGAACGGGATGAATATTTGGAAACACTGCAATCCAAATTCGAAAACCTGAATACAGGTGAAGGTCACTGCATCTTTTTAAGCGGTGAAGCGGGAATTGGAAAAACATCGTTAGTAAAATATTTTACTAAAAAAAAGAAAGCTTATTCCAATATTTACACAGGTACCTGCGATGCTTTGTTTGCGCCACGCCCACTGGCACCATTGTATGATGTGCTGCTTCAATTGGGAAATGACGATCCGCAACTGAACAATGCTGCAGAAGACCGTACTGCATTTTTCACGCATATCTTCCGGTTGCTGAAGGAGCAGGAAAAACCGATCGTACTCATCTTTGAAGATATACACTGGGCTGATGAAGCTACGCTTGATTTTATAAAATTCTTTGGCAGGCGGATCTCATATCTCCGTTGTTTGTTCATTCTTACTTACCGCGACAATGAAATATCTCCACAACATCCATTGAAAGATGTTATAGGTCAATTGAACCCGGACACATTCAGTCGTATCAGTTTGCCGCCATTGTCAAGTAAGGCGGTAGATGCCCTGGCGCTGGAAAGAGGTTACAACGGGGAAGATGTATATAGCATTTCCGGCGGCAATCCATTTTACGTAACTGAGATCCTCGCCAGTTACAGCCCGGGTATACCGGAAAACATACGTGATTCAGTATTGTCAGCCTACAACCGTCTTGAAGATAATACCCAATGCCTTTGGGCCACACTTTCGGTGCTCCCGACGGCTTTCGAAGTTAATTACCTGGAGAAAATGGAACCTGGTTATGCCGCAGCTGTACACAATTGTCTTCACCTAAACATACTTATCATTGAAAACGGGAAGATCTCGTTCAGGCATGAATTGTTCAGGAGAACCATCGAGGCCTCGCTGTCGCCATTGGTAAGAGTAGACATTCATAAGAAGATCCTGCTGATGTTCCAGGAAAGTTTTGAGAAAAAAGGCGAGATCGAGCGGATCATTCACCATGCAAAAAATGCAAATGATTACGATGCGGTCGTTCACTATGCACCGATCGCTGCAAAACAGGCAGCCTGTGTTGGCGCTCACAGGGAAGCGTCGAAACTGTACCTGACTGCTATCGAATATTACCAGGGAAAGGACATGGAGGTTTTGATTCCGTTGTATGAGGCCTATGCATATGAATGTTATTTGACTTACCAGGTTAACGAGGCAATCATCTACGCATCAAAAACATTGGATACCTGGAAAGAGAAAAAGGATAGCGAAAAATTCGGCGACTGTCTCCGTTTTTTGTCAAGACTTTGGTGGCTGGCCGGTAACCGGAAAAAAGCGGAGTATTTCGGGGAGCAGGCGATCAAAGTGTTTATGGACAGACCCGCCTCGAAGGAAAAAGCAATGGCCTTTAGTAATTTATCCCAATTGAAAATGCTTTACCAGGAACCGGTTCAATGCATATTCTGGGGCGAGAAAGCAATCGAGATGGCAAAAGACCTTGCCGACCAGGAAACGCTGTCGCATGCGCTCAACAATGTAGGTACTGCGAGGATGTGGTTTCCGGGTTCGAAACAAGAAGGCAGCAGGCAATTACAAGAAAGCCTGCAGATCGCCTTAGAAAATTCGTACCATGAGCATGCAGCCCGGGCTTATACCAATCTCGGCAGGAACTGTCTATTGATGAAAGATTTTGCAGGCGCCGCGAATGCGATCGAAGATGGTATGCAATATTGTGAAGAACGGGATCTTGCTTCCTGGAAAACCTATTTGCTTACCTGGAAAGCGAGGTTGAAAATGGATACAGGCAACTGGCAAGAGGCTGAACAGATAGCCGGGGATATCCTTAAATATGAAAACCATGCTCCTTATGTCAAAATCGGCGCCCTGACAGTTGTAGGAACTATAAAAATGAGGAAAGGACTGTTTGAAGAGGCATTGCCTCTATTGCTCGAAGCCCAGGCAAAAGCGTTTGAAGCCATGGAGCTGCAAAGAGTCATCCCAGCCTTAGCGGCCTTGCTCGAGTATGAATGGATTACAGGAAAGGAAATTGTTGAACAACATGCCATTGATATTGCCAACGGTATGTTGAATGAGCTGCTTATTTATTATGAGTACAACGAATTATCGCTTTGGCTGCGCAAAACTCGCAACCAACTATCAGGCGTTGAAGAGATAGATAATATGTATGACACAAGCACACCGGAAAAGGCACTTAAACTTGCGGCAATATGGGAGAGATGCGGTTGCCCTTATGAACAGGCTCTTGCATTATTCGACGCCGGGGAAGACGATAAAAGGAAGGCGATTTCGATCTTGCAGTCGATTGGTGCCGACGCCGTGTATGAAAAAATGAAATTCGACATGCGCAGTGCCGGGATTAAAAGCATCCCTCGCGGCATCCGGAAAACCACGCAATCAAACCCTGCTCTTTTAACAGATCGTGAACTGGATGTCCTCCAGTTACTGGGGGAAGGTTTGCAGAATAAGGAAATTGCCGGCCGTT
>DASSFT010000580.1:0-8085 GCA_035694045.1 Chitinophagaceae bacterium | reverse complement strand
GCATAAGCTATCAGCCCAAAGGATTGATCAAAAGATTCCTGAACCCGGTGCAACAAGACGTCGTCATTCAACTTACTTCATTTACCAGCGGGTCCGGCAATGAGTGGATACTGTATGATATGAATGGTAAAATCGTTCACAGGGAACTGTTTACGAGTCAAACGATCTATGGAAAGCTGCCGTTGATCAATTCAGGAATATATATACTGGAAGTAAGAATGGGTGATAGAATGGAAAGAGTAAAGATCAGTAAACTGAATTAAGCAACCTAGGACCTTAAGGTTTAAATTTCTCAGGTCTTAAACCCTATGAGCTTAAACTTTATAGGTCTTGGCGGCCGGACCCGGTCTAAATATTTTTTAATTATCAAATCTTAAAACTTTAATTATGGGACTTCATTTGGGAGAAATCGCTCCAAACTTCACTGCACAGAGCACCGAGGGTGAAATTAATTTTCATGAATACCTGGGAAACAACTGGGGCATCCTGTTTTCACACCCGGCTGACTTTACACCTGTTTGTACCACTGAATTGGGCAAGACCGCTCATTTAATGGATGAGTTTGCAAAACGCAATGTAAAGGTCCTTGCTATTAGTGTCGACCCCATGGAAAAACACAGGGGTTGGATCAAAGACATCAATGAAACTCAAAATTGCCAGGTAAAGTTCCCGGTGATCGCCGATCCGGAACGAAAGGTGGCCGTATTGTATGATATGATCCACCCGGAGGCTTCGGAGAATTTTACAGTACGTTCCTTGTTTGTGATCGGCCCTGATAAAAAAATAAAACTGATGATCACTTATCCCCAGTCTACCGGTAGAAATTTTGCCGAGATTTTGCGCGTAATTGAATCGTTGCAGCTAACGGCAAATTACAGCGTATCAACTCCAGCCGACTGGAAGCATGGAGAGGATGTGATCGTGGTGCCGGCCATTGCTACCGAGGACGCGTTAAAAAAATTTCCAAAAGGTGTGAAGATCGTAAAGCCTTATTTGCGGTACACACCTCAACCTGATCTATCGTAGACCGGACAGCTTGGGAAATTTGCCACGGATACACGGAAAAAAATGAAGCTATCCGTGAATCCGTGGCAACCCTTCAATTGCCGCAGATTATAATTTATCGTATCATCATGACCATCTGCGTTCTTGCCAGGGCCGGAGTCAGTATTCGAATTTTCGAAGCCCCGGCGCCTTTATCCATGTAACGATCACGATCAACAAGGTCATACAACCGCCAAATATGACGGAAGGAACGACACCCATCATCCGCGAGGTAACACCACTTTCAAACTGTCCTAACTCATTACTTGAGTTGATGAACATAGATCCTACGCTGCTCACTCTTCCCCTCATATGATCGGGAGTTTTTAATTGCATCACCGTTCCCCTTACAACTACGCTGATACCATCGAACACGCCTGCGAGCATCAGCGCGGCAAACGACAAAGCAAAGGATTCCGAAACGGCGAATATGATGATGCAGATCCCAAATCCCGCAACCGCAAATAGTAATTTCCTGCCCTGCGCTTTTCGCATGGGGCGAAGAGTCAACAAGATCACGCTGATAATTGCGCCGATATCTATTGCTGCATTTAACCATCCTAAACCGAGGGGACCTACTTTGAGGATATCGCGGGCGTACTTGGGAACCAAAGCCACTGCACCGCCGAAGAGGACGGCAAACATATCCAGGGAAAACGAAGCCAGTATTTCTTTTGTCCTGAAAACAAAACGCAGTCCTTCTTTTACTCTTACCCATGTTTTCTCTTCGGTAACCTGCAACATGGGCGGTTTGGGTTTTAGCCTGGTAAGAGCGATAAACGCTATGATGAGTACTGAACAAACGACGGTCAATGTACCCGTAATGCCGATCATCCAAATCAAAAAACCGCACATAGCATGCCCCGAAACTGAAGCTGCCAGCCAGGTACCCTGGTTCCAGGTGGTTGCATTTTGTAAATACTGCCGGGGTACGATCATCGCCAGCAAGGAAGAAAAATTAGGACCGGTAAATGCTCTTGCGACTCCGGTGAAAAAAATAACCAGGTATATGCAAAGAGTAATAGTTTGATTGCTAAACCGGTCGCTTGCCAGCCTTGTTGAAAGAAGTAAAAGAAGAATGGCAAGAATGACGTAAGAAAAAACTCCTTTCAACATCAGGTTTCGCCGTTCGCTCTTGTCAATGACATGCCCGGCATATAAAGCAAAACCAAATGCAGGAACAAATTCCGACAAACCAACGAGACCAACGGCTAAGGTGTCATTGGTGAGCTCCAGTACCCACCAACCGACAAGCGTACTCATCATCCGCAGCGAAAAGATGAAGGTGAATCTTCCGATAACCAGGTTTTTGAATTCGGGAATCCGTACCGAGGCGAAAGGATCGTTGGTGATTTGTGTAACCGGAGAATGATCAGACATAGTTCGGGTGCAAAGGTACTATGAACTGTCGATAGATGAATGAATACCAGATGCTCGATACTAGATACTAGACACTGGATACTTACTATTGACTAGCGACTAACAATTCTTAACTGTTGCATCCAGAATCTAGCATCCAGCATCCATTGGTGTCCTGCGCTCGCAATGGGGTCGATTCCAGACTATCGATAACTACGGTAACGATATATAGTGCTGTCCCTCGTAGTCCTTCTCCAGCGCATCGATCACAGTCTTCAGGTGCTTTTCATTTCCCAGGAAATCGGCGTTGGATGCGTCGATAAACAACGTTTTAATATTATGTTGTTTTATATAGTTTGTATAAGTCTCCTGGATGTTGAAGAGGTACTCATCCGGTATGTTTTGCTCGTAAGGCCGGTTACGTTTTTTAATATTTGCTTGCAACTTCGTTACCGGCGCATGCAGGTAGAGAAGTAGGTCCGGTTGTACCAATTGCTGGTGAATGATGTCAAACAAACGCTGGTAAAGACGGAATTCGTCTTCGGGCAAAGTGACGCGGGCGAACAGCAGGCATTTGGTAAAAAGATAATCAGATATGGTCAGGCTTTGGAACATATCTTTTTGCTGCAACAAATCCTTGAGTTGTTTAAACCGTTCAGCCATGAAGAAAAGTTCCAGGGGAAAAGCATACTGGGTGGGGTTTTCATAAAATTTGGGCAGAAAAGGATTGTCGGCAAATTTTTCCAGGATCAGGCGGGCATTGAAATGTTTGGCCAGTAAATGCGCCAGCGTGGTCTTGCCTGCCCCGATATTGCCCTCTATGGTGATGAAATGATAGTTCATTGCTCGATGCTAGATCGCAAAGTAAACGAAATGGGAGCGAGGAAGTTTACTGCCGCTTAATTGTGGAAAAATTCATGCATATTTCTTTACTGGCAACGGGTCGGGACAATCATGCAGCAATTCCTTAACTGTTTTTTTTAAAATGGGGTGGATAAAGTCGGGGGCGATCTCGTTTAGTGGTACCAGTACAAACCTCCGGTTTTGCATTTCAGGGTGCGGCACCTTCAGGAAACTGGTAGTGATTATTTCACTATCAAAAAAAATGATATCGATATCTATCAACCTGGGCCCATATTTTTCTTCCCGTACCCGTCCCATTTTTTTTTCGATTTTTAAAATATGGCGGATAAGCTGTGCCGCGTTCAACGAAGTCTGAATTTCCAGCGCCTGGTTTAGAAATGCCGGCTGCTCCGTTTTACCCCAGGCCGCGGTTTCATACAACGATGAAAGATGATCTATCCTCCCACACTCAGTTTCTATCCATTCACGGGCAGTTTCAAGATTCCTCTCCCTTTCTCCCATGTTGGTGCCGGTAAGTAAATAAGCTCTGTTCATCCGGGATTGTTAATACCTGAGGTTAAGAACCAAATATCTCTAATTTTGATAGCAAATAAAGAATAATTTATGAGGAGCTTCTTTAAAACTTTTTTGGCTGCATTGCTTGCCGTGGCGGTGTTTAGCCTTCTCGTGTTTGTACTTTTTGCAGCCTGGGTTGGTGGTATCGCAGCGAGGGAAGTGCCGAGGGTAGAGTCAAATTCAGTCTTGGTGCTGGACCTTGCCCAACATTATCCTGAACAGCTGAAAAAAAATCCGCTGAGTGTTTTAAGCGCTGAACAGGAAGATTTGCCAGGTCTTTACGATGTTGTCCGTTTGTTGCAAAGAGCAAAATCAGACAAGGATATAGCAAGCGTTTATATCATTGCCAATACCAACCCTAATGGCTTTGCTGCTAGTGAAGAAATAAGAACTGCATTGTTGGATTTCAGGAAGAGTGGAAAATTTGTGTTAGCCCATGGAGATATTATCAGCCAGCGAGCCTATGCCGTCGCAAATGCATCGGATAAGATCTATGTAAGCCCCCAGGGATATGTTGAGTGGCTCGGTTACAGCGTGGATTATGCCTTCATAAAAGGTACTTTGGAAAAATTAAATATCGAACCACAGATATTTTACGCCGGTAAATTCAAAAGCGCCACCGAACCCTTCCGTACAGATAAGATGACGCCGGAAAACCAACTGCAGACATCGGTTTGGCTGAACGATCTCTATAGCGATCTTTTGATAAAAACTGCGGAAGCAAGAAAAACAGATACGGCCACGCTGCACCGGCTGGCCAATGAAGCCAGGATACAAACTGCAAAGGATGCAGTTGACAATAACATTGTCGATGGATTGAAATACGATGATGAGATAAAAGATGAGATCAAAAGCCGTTTGAAGCTGGATAAGTACGAGAAGATCAACTTCATTTCTCTCGACAAGTATAAGGAAACAAAAAATCTCACCGGCAGCGGCAAAGAAGAAATAGCGCTCATCTATGCAGAGGGTAATATTATCGATGGCAAAAGCGAGCAGGGAACTATCGGGAGTGAAACTTATCGCGCCCTTATCCGGAAAGCAAGATTGGACAAAAGCATTAAAGCAATTGTATTCCGCGTTAATTCGGGCGGCGGCAGCTCACTGGCCAGCGAAAATATCTGGAGAGAACTGGCCCTGGCAAAAAAAGAGAAACCGGTAATCGTTAGCTTCGGCGATGTCGCCGCTTCCGGTGGTTATTATATCTCCTGCGCAGCCGATAGCATATTTGCATTGCCGACTACGATCACGGGTTCGATAGGTGTATTTGGTATCATACCCAACATGGAGGCTTTTTTCAAAAACAAGCTGGGGGTAACTTTTGATGGGGTGTCAACCGGGCCCTATGCTGATGCGATGAGCCTCACAAAGCCGATGAATGAAAACGAAAAAAAGATAATACAGGCCCAGATCGAAACGATTTATTCCCAGTTCAAGCAGCGGGTTGCTGATGGAAGAAAAATGAATGTTGACGATGTTGACAGTATAGCGCAGGGGCGGGTGTGGACCGGGGTAAGAGCTAAAAATATAGGGTTGATCGATCGTTTTGGCGGACTGGATGATGCCGTAAAATCGGCGGCCCGGATGGCCAAACTGAAAGAGTATCGCGTCAGGGAATTTCCGGAAACGATGAACCTGTTCGACCGTATCCTTGGAAAAAAAGACCCATTGAATTACCAGGACAAAATCAAAGAGGAGATAGGTGAAGACAATTATAAAATATACAACGAGCTGAAGCGGGTAAAGGAAATGACCAATACGGTGCAAGCACGACTGCCTTTTGAGTTTGTGATACGCTGATGTCTTCGTAGCATCTTAATTTGACCACAGAGAGCCGCTGAGAATACGCAGAGTACCGCAGAGATGACATTAATGAAACAACTCCGTGGCCCTCCGCGTCTCCTCTGAGGTCCTCTGTGGCCAATCTCATCTTTCAAACGGACTTTCGCAGTTTCCGCTTTACATTTGCTCACCAACGTTATTTATGGCAAAAAAATACAGTCAAACCAGGGCTTTGCTGGCTATTGCTAAAGCAAGTTTCACTTCCATCTTCAGGAGCCCTTCAGCTACTTTCTTCAGCTTGTTTTTCCCGATAGTTTTGATCGTGATTTTCGGTTCTCTTGGTGGAGGCGGTGGCGTTTCATTTGACATAGCTTTTGATAAAAATTCAGATACAACCAACCCGGTATACCAGGCTATCACCAATGCACACATGTTTGATGTTTTCAGGGGAAGTGATACGGATGTTGCAGACAGGTTAAAGAAAGGCCGTATTACTGCGGTGCTGACTATCAAAAAGACTGATTCGGCGAAATATGATGTGCATATCAAGTCCACAACCGCGAGCGTACGGGAAATGCCGGGGCTTAAAGAATCACTGCAGGGGTTGATCAACGAAATAAGCCAGCGGACTCATCCTGTCGAGAAAATGGTAAGCACTTCCGAGGAGGTAGTTTCGATACGACCTTACAAGAGAATTGATTTTTATTTGCCCGGAATGATCGGGTTTTCATTGATCGGTTCAGCCGTATTTGGAGTTTCCTTCCTTTTCTTTTCATTGCGCGAAACCTTGGTGCTAAAAAGAATGTATGCATCCCCGGTCACCAAGAGCAATATCGTGATTGGAGAAAGCATTGGCCGGATCCTCTTCCAGCTACTCATTGTCATTGTGCTGATCCTGTTTGGAAAATATGCTTATGACTTTACCCTGGTACATGGATTTGTCACATTTATCGAATTGCTGGTTCTCAGTACCCTGGCCCTGATCGTATTCATGGGTTTCGGTTTTTTCATCAGCTCTATTGCGAAGAACCAGAATGTAATACCGATTTTCGCCAACCTGTTCATGTTTCCACAATATTTCCTTTCCGGTACCTTCTTCCCGAAGACTGCCTTGCCCAAAAGTATCAACTGGCTTATTGAAGCGCTACCACTGACGGCTCTCAACGATGCATTACGTAAAGTTGCATTTGAAGGTTCACACCTGGGAGATTGCTGGAAGCAAATTGGCATATTGGGTATTTGGGGAGTGGTGATATATGCGGCTACGATAAAAGTGTTTAGGTGGGAGTGAGGAAGTCGATAGGCGATAGTCGATAGTCAATAGTCGATAGTGGTGAGTGGTGAGTGGTGAGAGATCAAAAAATCAGGGACTGGTATTCAACATTTAAAATTTAACATTCAAAATAAAGAATAGTGCGCTTGATCAGATTTGCGTTGTTGAGCATCATAATCCTGTTCCTTGTAGTTACAGCCATATCTTTATTTATTCCTTCTCATATACAGATATCAAGAATTGTAAGTATTAAAGCTGAAAAAGATTCCGTGACGAAGTATATCCGGGACCCGGCAAAATGGAAGGAATGGTATCCTGGCCTTGACACATCCAAATTGTATTACGAAAATGGTGTTGCAAAAGGAGTGATCCTTAGCAACCAGGATTCAGCACATCCTGTTTATCTCCATATCACAAAAGAATCAGGTGATGAAATAGTAGCCGAACTCGTGTCGAAACGAATGAAACCGGTGATCAACGGCTGGAAACTTGTCGACTACCCCACCAATGATTCCCTCGCACTGCAATGGTATATGGATTTTCATCTTCGCTGGTATCCCTGGGAAAAATTCAGCAGCCTTTTGTTTGAAGGATCCAACGGTCCAAGAATGCAACAGGGACTGACCAACCTCAAAAACCTGGCAGAACACCCCTAAGATTTCTTGTAAATCTCTTTAATCATTGGTATATGGGTAGTCAGAGCAAAGAAAAAAATGTTGATATTTGTCATGTGGAAAATCCCGAAAAATATATTGCTGAGATTGAAATTAATGAGGTTGCCCCTGATAGTGTAATAGAAAGAAGGGGTAGTTTTTATTTTACGCCGAATAATATGCGTCTACAATTTTTTGTAAATGAGGACGAAGTTTTTCAATTGATAAAGGATGTAAATCCTCTGTTTGAGGCAAGGAATTTTTCTTTTCAAGTTCGTTCAATCCTTTAGTCATTATTTCCATACTTTCTTTATAGAACGGATATAAATCTTCAACAGTAACAGAATTGTTTGTAATGAGACTATATTTTGTTGTGGCGTAAAAGCAAGTGTGATTTTCTTTTGTCTCAAAATCTTCTAATTTGTAAGATGCTACAACCTCTATCATTAATACAGGGGGAATAGCGTTCCCAGTACTACCACATTCAAGAATTTTTTCTTTCAATCCACTATTAGCTGGAAATTGAAGATCAGAAAACTTTGTTCCCTGAAAATA
>DASSFT010000579.1:0-6406 GCA_035694045.1 Chitinophagaceae bacterium | reverse complement strand
AATCAAAGTAAGATTGTATTTCGCCAAGGCTTCATTTGAAGCTTTCATGCTCTTCTGATAGCTACTGTCAATGGATTCTTGAATTTTTTTGTTATTTAAACTATCCGATACCTTTAGTTCGTTTCGATAGTTTTTTTCCATTTCGTCTAGTTTCTCAACATAGGCATTTTTTCCTTCTTCCTGCCTGTCATCACTTTCATTGTCCTTTAGAATAGTTCCTATTATTATCATGAATGATCCCAAAATAAGAATAGGGACTTTAAAAAACAGTGATCTTAGGCCTTTGGCGTAACTTATTTTTGATGCGATTTCATCGGAAAAGGCGAGTAAACCTACTATCAAAGTCCCTAATCCGATAATCAAATTAAAGAACCAAGTCATAGTGTTGGTCAAGTGTTTTTGGCAATAAAAAAGGCCGACTCGGATGTCGGCCTTTGTGACCCTGTCAGGATTCAAACCTGAAACCTTCTGATCCGTAGTCAGATGCTCTATTCAATTGAGCTACAGGGCCGATAAAAATTCCGACTACAAAAGGACTAAATTCAGGACATCCCTTCGCATCGGGCGGCAAAAATAGCGGAAAAACCGCTTGGGGCAAAATCAATATCCTTCGTCTCGCTCAGGACTATCGGGATGTTTTCGAAATTCCTTTATCTTGACAGCGTGAAAATGAAGGACAGATTACAAAAACTACTACTGCTTGTTGTTTCTCTTTTAATGGTTGCGGCCCTTGGTGCCCAAAATACCATTGGAATCCCCAATATCGTCAACTACACAAGGCAGGTCTATACCGCGGGAAGCCAAAACTGGAACGTTGCGCAAGACAAAAATGGCATTATGTATTTTGCCAATAACGATGGCATGCTGAGCTTCGACGGCACTTCCTGGCGCTTATATAAATTGCCGAATAAAACGATTGCCCGCTCGATAGCTGTCGGTGACGATAACCGGATCTATATCGGTGGACAGGGCGAGATTGGATATTTTTACCCCGGCCCAACCGGCGAACTTGAATACACCGCGCTGAACGACCTGGTTTCTCCTTCCGACAACGATTTTGCGGACATCTGGAATATTTGTTTTTATCAGCAACATGTTTTTTTCAGGGCAAATAAAAAGATACTCGAGTACGACGGTAAAAGAGTAAATGTATACAATAGCTTCAACTGGGGCTTTCTTGGCACAGTGAACGGTGAACTGCTGGCTAACGAACATCAAAAAGGACTGGTTACGTTCATCCATGGCCAATGGCAGCCAAAAGTATTTTCGGGAGAACGGTTTGATGGCGACAGGATGATGATAAGGACGATTTTGCCACTGGGCAGGGACAGTGCGCTGATTGTTTCGCTCATGAATGGATTGTTCCTCCTTCACCTTGATACCTGCACTGCTTTTGTTACCCCGGACATAACAGATATCGCCGCAAAAAATATTTCATCGGCCTGCCTTTTATCTGCAGACCGGATTGCCCTTGCTACTAACCTCGCCGGTTGTATCATCATTAATAAGCAGGGCAAATTTATCCAGCGCTTTACCAAGAAAGAGGGAATACAGAACAACAATGTGCTGAGCGTAATGCTTGACAAGGATAAGAACCTGTGGATGGGGCTTGACAATGGAATCGATCTCGTCACCTACAGTAACGCCATCAAAAATATCTTTCCTGACAGGGAAGACAGGAATTCAGGGTATACATCGATCATTTATCACAATAACCTGTACCTGGGAGTCTCTACAGGATTGTACCTGATAAATCTCAATATGGACTCCAGGGACCTCAGCTATACCAATGGATCCTTTGAGTTTATCGAAAACACCAGGGGCCAGGTGTGGAATCTTTCCGTAGTAAATGGAAAACTCCTGATGGGACATAACAAAGGAGCCTTTATTATTGAAGGAAACAAAGCTATCCCGCTCGAAGGAAAAACCGGTTTCTGGGGTTTTCAACCGTTATATAAGAACGAACCGTCTTCGCTGGTCGTCACGGGCACTTACGGGGGTGTAAGTTTTTATCAATACAAGAACAACAATTTCACGGAAGCTGTTTCATATTCAAAGGTTGAGTCCGCTCGGTTTGTCGCAATTGGCAATAATGTAATCTGGATTGCACACCCTTACAAAGGGATCTACCGGATAGATTTTGATGCTAACGGTCCAGGTACCGCTTCAAAGTACAAAGACACACGCGGGATATTATCAACCAACCATAACAAGATCTATAAACTTGATGACAGGATCATACTGACAACCGACAATGGGATTTTTGAGTACGATGAGACGCAAAAGGATTTTACCCGCTCGGCCTGGTTGGAAAAACTCCTGGGCAGCAACCCGGTTAGCTATTTAAAAGAAGATGCTGCCGGGAATATATGGTATAGTCGTGATAAAAGGCTCGCGGTGATCGACAGGTCCTACGGTGAACCCAGAACTGTCCTGATCCCTGAAATAGACGGGAGGATAATGGGAGGAGGATTTGAAAACATTAATGTGATCGATAGCAATAATGTGCTGGTTGCGGCAGACAAAGGATTTTTCCATATCAACTACGCCCTGTATAAAAAAAACAGGGAATCGCTTCACGTACTTGTAAGAAAAGTACAATCAACGTTGCAGGAGAACGGGCTAATCTATGGTGGCTACAGTTCATTGAAGGAGAAACCTTCCGTCAAACACAAATACAACTCTCTCCATTTCGAATGTACTTCCACCTTGTTTGGCCAGGAGCAAAACACGGAATTCAGTTATTACCTCGAGGGATTTGACAAAACCTGGTCGCCCTGGACAAGGAAAACGGAAAAAGACTATACCAACCTGCCTGCCGGTGATTATATTTTTAAAGTAAAATGCCGTAATAACTCCGATAATGAGTCTTCAGTTTCCAGCTTTTCATTCTCTGTGCTACCGCCCTGGTACCAGACCTGGTGGGCTTATACCTTATTTGTTGCGTTAGGTGGGGGTCTTCTTTATTTCTTTTATAAAAATCAGCAACGCAAATACAAGCGGCAACAACAACTCAAACTCCAGGAACAAAAACGGAAATATGATGAAGAACAAAAGCAATTGCAATTGCTGCATCAATTGGAAAAGCAGGAAAGCGAAAAGCAGATCATGCAGCTGAAAAACGAAAAGCTGGAATCGGAGGTTGAGCACAAGAACTCTGAACTGGCATCCAACGCGATGAACCTGGTCCAAAAAAAGGAAATGCTATCCCGGTTAAAGGATGACCTGGTCGGGTACAAAGGCATTCCCGATCCCGAAAAGGCGGGAAAGGAATTTCACAAGATCATCCGTCTGATTGACCGCGAGCTGGACCATAAAGAGGAATGGGAACAGTTTGCCGTCCATTTCGACAGCGTTCATACAAATTATCTCAAGCGGTTGAAGACACTTTATCCCTCCCTCACCATTTCTGACCTGAAGCTGGCAGCTTACCTCCGCCTTAACCTGTCGACCAAGGAGATCGCACAGCTGATGAATATCTCGATCAGGGGAGTAGAAACCAGCCGGTACCGCCTCCGGAAAAAGCTCGGTATTGATAACGAAGTAAATCTTTATAGTCATCTCATCACCATCACCGGGCAGAAAGGTGATTGAACATCGCCAAGGCGAGTAATTGCAAAGACGTAGTTGTAATTCAATTTAGAATATTGAAAGCCAATAGTATTTTTTCAATTTGTAGAGGTTTTGGCGTAGTGCTTTTTTTGGTTCTCCTCTTCCCGGGCAGCAATTTTGGCTTACAAAAACTGCTGCTATATGAACGATCAAACTGCTTATCGCATTCGCGGACTACTGTGCAATCGGTGGTCATTTTTATTTTCTCTCTTTTTAATATCCAGCCTGATGGCCGGCCAGGTGCTGGCCCAGACGAAAAAAGTAGAAGGGATTGTCAGCAATTCCAGGGGAGTTCCGCTGCTGGGGGTGACGGTGGCTGTCAGGGGCACCGACACTTCGTTTACCACGACGGACAGTAAAGGCCGGTATTCGATCTCCGCCTCAGTTGGATCTACTATTACATTCTCATCGGTAAGCTTCCTGAACAAGGATGAACTGGTCGATGGAAGAACGGTGATCAATGTTTCATTGGTCGAAAATCCTCAATCACTCGAAAATGTCGTGGTAATCGGTTATGGTACGCAAAGGAAAGTAAATCTTAGCGGCGCTGTAGCCCAGATCAGCGGTAAGGAACTCGAAAACCGGCCTGTTGCTAACCTAACCGCTGCATTGCAGGGAGTTTCGCCGGGATTGACTGTCTTAAGAAGCAGCGGTGAGCCCGGAAGTGAAGGTTATGCAATCAGGATCCGTGGTTTCACATCTGCCAATACGGCTTCGGCACTGGTACTGGTCGACGGAATAGAACAGGACATCAACCTGCTTGATCCAAACGATGTTGAATCAATATCGGTGTTAAAAGATGCATCGGCTTCTGCTATTTATGGAGCCAGGGCCGCTGCCGGAGTAGTTCTCATAACTACAAAACAAGGTGCTGCCGGTAAAACCCGGATAAACCTTACAAGTTCTTACGGGATCAATATAACAGCCAGGCAACCGCAACGGCTTAATTCCTGGGATGAACAAACGCTAATCGATGAGGCTCGTTTCAATGCCACCGGGGCTAAAGAATATAATGATGAACAATATGAATGGCTGAGAAACCCCAATTTCTCTTATCGTCCCAATCCTACGGCCGATCGCTGGGAATACTATGGTAATAATAACTGGGTAAAGGAAGGAATGGATAAGATCAATCACCAGCAGAACTATTCCATGTCAGTTAGTGGTGGCGAACAAAAATTGAATTACCTCGTATTTGGAAGCTATTACAAAAGGGACGGGGTGTTACGTTTTGGTCCAGACAATAACTCGCGTTATAACATTAAAGTAAATCTCAATTCTGAACTCAATAAATTCATAAGCGTAAAGCTGACCGCAGGATATATCGGCTCATTCACCGATGAAAATTCTTTTGGAACCGACCAGATCATCAACAGGCTTTACCGCAGCCGTACAAGGCAATCATTATATACCCCCGCCGAAGACGTAACCGGCCAGCGCTATAATGGGGATTTGCAGATCAACGCGGTTGACATAGAAAAGAATGCAGGTATAGAGACTCGCAACTATGAAACTTTTACCGGTAAGCTGAACTTACAAGTGAAGAATGTTGTAAAGGGACTGACGCTTGATATCATCGGCTGGCGAAACCAGAACTATTATGAAATGCAGAACAAGAGCCGTACGTTGATTTGGTATGGTCGCAGTACGAATACCGTCCGGTTCGGTGTCAACCAGCCTAATTCATACACAGAAACAAGAAACCGGGCATATCAAAATAACCTGCAGGGTTATTTGACCTACAACCTGAAGTACAGGAAGCATTTATTCCAACTGATGCAGGGAGGATCCTACGAGGAATACCGCAAGGTAGAATTCACGGCTTCTGCACAGAATATGATCACCAACGATTTCTTTGGATTCAATTTTGCCGATCCGCTGACAAAGACAAGCCGGGATGTTATCCAGACCTGGGCTCTCGCTTCTGCATTTGGCAGGTTCAATTATAGTTTCAAAGACCGGTACCTTTTTGAAGCTTCCTATCGCTATGATGGAAGCTCACGCCTGGCACCTGAGAATCGCTGGCAACTTTTCCCTTCATTCTCTGCAGCATGGAAAGTAAGTGATGAAAGCTTTATGAATAAGCTGTCGTTTATTAATACGTTGAAGCTGCGTACATCCTGGGGTCAACTGGGTAATAGCGCGGCGATCGGTTTGTATGATTACATTCCATTGCTGACAAGCGGCAATAGCCTCACATTTAATGGCGTCCGCACCACTTATTTCTTCCAAAACGCACTGGCTTCGCCTGAAGTGACCTGGGAAACCATCCAGCAATTCAATGTAGGTGTTGACTTTGGTTTTTTGAGAAACAGGCTGTTGGTCACAGCCGACTATTATATCAAACGTAACAAGGATATGCTGGCTACCCTCGACGTTCCGAATATCATCGGCGTTAATGTGGGTTATGTCAATGTCGGAGAATTAAAAAGCTGGGGAAAAGAAATTGACATAAAATGGAGAGACAGGATCGGCAAGCTCGATTACAACATTGGTTTCAACATTTCCGATGCACAGAACAAAGTTGTGAAGTATGATGGCAAAAACTCGATTGGCGCCGGGGGAGTAATCCCGATCATGGAAGGTTACCCGCTGAATACGGTATGGGGTTATAAAACCGCTGGCTATTTCCAAAGCCAGGCAGAAGCAAACGATTACAAATCGCATGTTAGTTATCCGTTCTTTTCAAATCCCGCTGCAGGCGATATAAGATACCTTGATTTGAATGGTGATGGCGTGATCAATGGTGGAGATGGAACGCCGGTGAAACCTGGCGACCTTGTTTACCTCGGCA
>DASSFT010000578.1:0-2071 GCA_035694045.1 Chitinophagaceae bacterium | reverse complement strand
GAGAAAAAAAAATTTCTGGCTCTTTCTGTTAAAACGAGGAAACATCTTCAGAACCTGGTCTCCGATTTTAGCCCTGAACAGGCTCGCCAGATCAAGAAAATAGAATCAATTACCAATCATGATGTTAAGGCGGTAGAATATTTTGTAAAAGATGAATTGGATAAGGCCGGTGGCAAACAGGCGAGAGAATGGGTACATTTTGGCCTGACTTCGCAGGATATCAACAACACGGCCATCCCCCTGCTGTGGAAGCATGCTTTAGAATATGAATACCTGCCATTCTTATTAAACCTGAGCAGGCAGCTTACCCTTCTGGCAAAAGACTGGATGAGTATTGCCATGCTTGCACATACACACGGCCAGCCGGCAAGCCCTACTACCCTGGGTAAAGAAATAATGGTTTTCGTGGAAAGGATCCACAAGCAGGTTGACCAGTTTATAGCCATTCCTTTTAGTGCAAAGTTTGGCGGCGCCTCCGGCAATTTCAATGCACATTATGTAGCCTTCCCGAAAACTAACTGGATAAAATTTGCTAATGAATTTATAGCCAGCCTGGGAGGAATGACCCGGCAACAGTTCACAACACAGATCGAACATTACGATAACCTGGCCGCGCATTTTGATTGCATCAAACGGATCAATAATATACTCCTGGATTTTAGCCGTGACGTATGGATGTATGTGTCGATGGAATATTTCAAACAAAGAACAAAGAAAGGGGAGATTGGCTCTTCCGCGATGCCGCATAAAGTAAATCCCATTGATTTTGAAAACGCAGAAGGCAACCTGGGAATGGCTAACGCGGTATTCGAGCATCTTTCTTCCAAACTTCCAGTGTCACGTTTGCAACGCGACCTTACGGATTCAACCGTATTGAGAAATATCGGCGTTCCATTTGCACATACGATCATTGCGATGAAATCCATCGAAAAGGGATTGGAAAAACTGGTGGTCAACCGCGATAAGATCGAAGAGGACCTGGAAAATAACTGGGCAGTTGTCTCGGAAGCTATCCAAACCATACTTCGACGGGAGAACTACCCACAACCTTATGAGGCATTAAAGGATCTGACGAGGGGCAACCATAAAATTGACAGGAAAGCCATCCACGCTTTTATTGATTCTCTCAAAATCGACAGCGGGATTAAAAAGGAATTAAAGAAAATTACCCCGCATAATTATACAGGCGCCCAGTTGGAATTGACCACGGTTAATTATTGAACAAATAAGACTCCTTCCTTCGACGATTGGTGTTTCCGCAGTATCTTTCGCCGGCCATTACTACCACCATGAAAAGGACGATTTTGTGTTTAGCGATCTTTGCCGCTATTGTTTCCAATGCTCATAGTCAGTATGCCGATCTGGGCACTGGCGCCCTCAAGAATCAGATATGGTGGTTTGACTGGAATAATTTTACTGTTGCAGACGGCGCCTCCCGCAGTTTTACAACCGGTGATGGGTTGACAGTTACCATTACTTTTTCAAATGTACAGGGCCCGGTTTTCCAGCCATATGTCATGAATACCTGGGTGGGTGCTGTGCTCCATTACTTATATGATTTCAGTAATGTAAATATTAAACCGGCGCTTTTTTCCACGTATACGACACTCAATTCGCAATTTACAATCAGCGTAACAGCAACCCGCAACGGCGCGCCTGCTCCGTTTAAGTTCATTGCTGCAGATGCAGAAGCGAGCGCGACCTCTGAAATAATGACCTTAACGACCAGCGGCAGCAACTGGCTCTGTGTAGATTTTTTTAGGAACTCCACCCAGACAACAAATCCATTTACCGGCTGCAATACGCAAACAGCCAATGTCACGGATACATGGGGTGGCGGATTATCCGGAATAGGTCAAAACCCGGTAATCGCAACTGACAATGCAGGCGGCAGCCCATTGGTCTTGAATTGTAGTTTCAACCGGAATAGCGTGATAGGCCAAATGGGTATTGCTTTAGGGATTTTTGGCTCGGTGGATATGGGAGATCTTCCGGCCAGTTACGGCAACGCCCAGCATACGCTTAAATACACCACGAACAATCCCTGCAATTACCTGCCGCCTTTACCTTC
>DASSFT010000577.1:0-3234 GCA_035694045.1 Chitinophagaceae bacterium | reverse complement strand
TTTCAGTAATAGGCCAGCTTTTATTCTTACTTGCTTTTACCCTCTGTTTTTACCTGGTCGGATTTTTTGTCTCACTGTTATTAATGCGAACGGTGAGACCTGGATTTTTCAAAAACATTTATACGTTCAATCATTGGGGCATGCATAAAAAAGAGGGAACAGCCGATTATTCAATACCCTGGAAAGATTTTACCAAATGGGAGGAAACATGGTCATTCTTTTACATTTATATAAACAACGGTGACGCACACATTATTTCTAAGAAAGCAATTGACGAAAAAGAACAAGAAGAATTCAGGGACTTTCTTAAAGACCGCTCTATGCAATGATTTGAAATAAAAAAGGGTTACAAGTTTCCCTATAACCCTTTACCTGTGTAATCTTTTTAATCTGTGAAATCCGTGATATCTCTTTAATCCGCGAAATCTTTTTCAATCCACGAATCCGCGATCATTCCTGGACCACCAGCCTGAACCCATTACCATGTATATTCACGATCTCGATCTTTGTATCATCCTTTAGATACTTTCTTAACTTGGCAATATACACATCCATGCTGCGGCCATTGAAATAAGTATCGCTACCCCAGATCTTTTTCAATGCCTGGTCCCTTGGTAGCAGGTCATTGAGATGCTCGGCCAGCATTTTCAGGAGCTCATTTTCTTTTGGCGACAAGGTTTGTGTGACGCCTTTGTGCGACAACTGGCGGAGCTTGGGGTTGAAATGATATGTGGAGAGATCAAATTCCTTGTTCTCGCTTTCCTTGTTCAGCTCTTCATTGCGTTTAAGGATCGCTTTTATCTTTAGCAACAATACTTCGCTGTCGAACGGCTTGGTGATATAATCATCAGCGCCGAGCTTATAACCCTGGATAATGTCTTCCTTCATGGTTTTTGCGCTTAGGAAGAACAGGGGAATATCGGGGTCAACGTCGCGTATTTCTTCCGCCAGGGTAAACCCGTCCATGTTGGGCATCATTACATCGAGCAGGCAGAGATCGAATTTCTCGCGTTGAAAGGCAGCCAGGCCAAGACGACCGTCTCTTTCCAGTGTCACATCGTAATCGTTTAATTCGAGGTAGTTTTTCAACACGCTTCCAAGATTGGGATCGTCTTCGCACAACAGGATTTTTGGTTTCTTTGAATCCATTGTATCAGTTTTAAGATTTGACGTTGAGTATTTTGTCTCCATAATTAATACAAATAAAGGTAAGGTAATTTGCTGTTTTAAAAGAAAGCCCTCAATTATTTGTTAAAGAATCAAACTACTTGCCAGTCTTTGTTTTCTTAACTTTAAACTTTAAACTTCATGCCCCAGATGCATATCACTCCGGAGAACCGTTTAAAGAAACTTATCGTGATCGGCGACCGCCTGCTGATCAAGCCCACCACACCGGATGAGCGCACCGCCAGTGGTCTTTATTTGCCACCGGGCGTGCAGGAAAAGGAAAAAGTGCAACAGGGCTATGTGATCAAAGCAGGTCCTGGTTATGCCATCCCCATGCCAGTAGAAGATGAACCCTGGAAAACCGATGAAGAAAAGGTAAAGTATGTACCGCTACAGGCAAGGGAAGGCGACCTGGCTATTTTCCTGGTCAATGCAGCCACAGAGGTGATGTATGAAAATGAAAAATATTTTATCGTACCCCAGGGTGCGATACTAATGCTGGAAAGAGAAGAAGACCTTTAATGAAAAAGATTATTTCGACACTTTTGTTATTTGCCGCCTGCACGATCGCTTATGCTCAACGTTCGATGGGAGGATTGATACAGGCGGAAAGAAGTTTTGCGGCATATTCAGTCGAACACGGCACGAAGGACGCTTTCCTTAAATTCCTGGATAGCACGGGTATTGTATTTGAGAACGGTAACGCGGTAAATGGCATTGAAAGCTGGAGCAAACGAGAAAAGAGTTCCGGGATATTGAAATGGTGGCCCGTATTCGCGGAAATATCAACCTCAAACGATTTTGGTTATACATCAGGTCCTTGGACCTTTCAACAATCAAAACAAGATAGCATTGTTGCAAGAGGGCAATACACTACTGTTTGGCATATTGATAAAAATGGCGAATGGAAATTCATGATCGATCTCGGAGTAAGCAGGCTTCCATATAGCCTTGGCGACTACGAAAATGGGGGCTTTGCAGGCAGGATCGGGGAAAAATTGATCATTCCTGGTCAGGCTTTGAGCCTCGAATCGGCAGAAAAAGACTTCATAGAACTGTTTTCAAAGAATAAGAAAGCGGCTTATGAGAAACACTTGTCCAAAGAGAGTATCCTTTGCCGCCATGGTCATATGCCAGCCGTTGGGTCAGCAGAGCAGCAATTAATAATTGATTCGACATCATCTTCCATGCTGTTTACGATGACTGGTTCGGTAGTTTCTCCCGGGAAGGATATGGGTTTTACTTATGGTACTGCAGTTTTAAATAATAAGAAAGATAACTATCAGCGAATATGGAGACTAGAAAAAGATGGATGGAAGATTGCACTAGAGGTTGTTCGCTACTAAAATAAATAGAGCGGGAAGGAGAGCGGAGTGCGATCGACTATTTCTTCTCGCTCTCGCACTGTTTCTCGTTCTTCCATTATTATTCCTGTTCTTTCTTTTAATTTTCAAAAAAAAACACGATGGCAGACACAGCAAAGTTTTTACAGGCTGTAAAGGATGGCTATACATTCAAAGGTGAGAGTTTCAGGATCGGATCAGCCATATTGGAAGGAGAAGTCGTTAGCGGGGCAGATGTAGTTATTCCTTTAAAAACAATGAACCGTCATGGTTTGATAGCAGGCGCCACAGGCACCGGTAAAACCAAGACTTTACAAATGCTGGCAGAAGGCCTGAGCGACGCCAGCGTTCCTGTACTATTAATGGATATCAAAGGAGACCTTAGCGGAATAGCTGCCGAGGGGACGGTGAATGATAAAATAAAAGAACGTTACCTCAAACTGAATCTTGAGTTCAAACCCTCCGCCTATCCTGTCGACCTGTTAACACTAAGTAATCAAAAAGGGGTGAGATTGCGGGCCACAGTGAGCGAATTCGGACCGGTATTGCTTTCAAAAATATTGGGACTAAATGATACGCAAGGTGGTTTGGTAGCTATGATCTTTAAATACTGCGATGACAGTAAATTGCCGCTGCTCGATCTGAAAGATTTCACCAAAGTGCTGCAGTACGTAAGCGATGAAGGAAAAAAAGAGCTGGAAAAATCTTACGGAAAGATCTCTAC
>DASSFT010000576.1:0-10567 GCA_035694045.1 Chitinophagaceae bacterium | reverse complement strand
TAGGCTTCAATTTTCAGGGCGAATGAAACAATCATTATTCAAAAAAAGGATCAGGACCGGCTACACGTTGTCGTTTGTGTTGCTGTTGTTGTCTTACATTCTCCTTTTTTATGTGCAGCAAAAGCAGGTTAAAGAGGCCGCTTGGGTGACACACAGCTACCAGGTGACCAATACCGCAGAATTGCTAAAAACAAAACTCACCGAGGCTGAAGCAGGAGCAAGAGGTTATGTCATCACTCAGGACAGTATTTTTTTGCAACCGTATCACCAGGGACTAAAAGAAATTCCTGGTATACTGGGTGAGTTGAAGACACTTGTATCAGACAACACCGAACAAACGAAAAGACTGGATTCAATCGGGCCGTTGGTCGATAGAAGAATAACTATCATGGCAAATGGGTTAGCCAACTTCCAGGCAAATGGTTTCGTTATTAATAATGAATGGAAGCAACAGCGGCAAGTAGGCAAGATAAGCATGGATAGCCTGAGGCTGTATATTGCAAGGCTGACCCTGGCGGAACAAAAATTGATGAATGATCGCGAACAAAATTTGTCAGATCTTTTCAAGGGCGCCAAGATCATGGCTATTGTATCATTGGTCATCATATTTGGGGCACTCGTCTATTCCTTAATAACCTTAAACATGGAAAATAAGGAAAAGGAAAGAGCGGTAAAAAGGGCCGATCAATATGAAGTGGACCTGGAAAGCAACAAGAGTGTGCTCATGGAAAAAGATATAGAGTTAAAAGAATTTAAGGACATGGAAAAATTTACGACTACGGGGCGCATTGCCCGGACTATCGCACACGAAGTGCGAAACCCTTTGACGAATATCTTGCTGGCGACAGATCAGCTTAAGGAATCAGGGAGTGTAGGCAAGGAATCCACCGTATTGCTTGACCTGATAAACCGCAATGCTAACCGGATTAACCAATTGGTCTCGGATCTGCTTGCTGCCACCCGGTTCACACAGTTGGATTTTGTCAATGTACCGATCAACCAGCTGTTGGAAGAAACGCTGGAAATGGCAAAAGACAGGGTAGGGCTGAACCGGATTTCTATTGAAAAAAACTATGCGAATGAAAAATACGAGGTAAGCGTAGACCGGGAAAAGATAAAAGTAGCCTTGCTCAACATTGTTGTAAACGCCATAGAGGCCATGGACAATGAACCCGACAAGAGGTTGGTGATAACCACAAAACAGGATAATGATAAATATGTAATCGAAATAAAGGATCATGGTAAAGGAATGGATGGCGAAATACTGCAGAAATTGTTCGATCCTTATTTTACAACGAAGGCCAAAGGAAATGGACTTGGGCTTACTAATTCCCAAAGTATTATATTAAATCATAATGGAAGGATTAATGTCTACAGCAAACCCGGTGAAGGCACCCTGTTTTTAATCGAACTGAATCCGGCTGAAGAGCAAAAACAGTGATTTTTGTGGAAATTTTTCCCCATTTTATATAGCGAGGCGGTCAATTGTTTTCAGGATAATTTCAGAAGAGAAAGGCTTTCCAATAAAATAATCTGCCCCTTCAGTAGTCGCTTTTTGCCTATCTGTCTGGTTATCATGGGCTGTAATCATTACTATTTTTGCCTGGGGATACTTTCTTTTAATTTGCCTGATGTGATTCACGCCCAGCCCATCGGGAAGTAGGTTATCAAGAAAGATACAGTCGAAATTCCCTTTGTTTTCCAGGATATTATCAGCTTCGGAAAGGCTTGAGGCAAAGACAGTTTGAATATTTTTTTTCAATAAAATAGCACCTAGTAAAAAACGGATATCCATTTCATCATCTACTATAAGAACTTTCCGGTTTTGCATAGAGTCGTTCATATCTAACGTATTGGTACGATTAAACCATATGACTATCATTCACAATGTCTTGGTTCCAATTATGCTGCCAAGTGGAACTAATTTTTCCCAAATTTTCAAAATCGGCATAGTTTGAGCTTAGTAATAAGCTGACACACAGTTTTGATGGAATAAAGTAGATTTGTTTTTATTAAACCCCTCCCAAGTTTGTTATGAATAAGAAAATACTAATCATCGATGATGATGTAGATTTATGCACGCTGTTGAGCAATTATCTTCTCAGAAAAGGGTTCGAAACCGAAACAGCCCATACGGGTGCTAAGGGAATTGCTAAGTTTGCCGACAAGAAGTTTGATGCCGTTATATGCGATTATCGCCTTGGCGATATGGATGGAAAAGAGTTGATCGCTGCCCTCAAAGAAAAAGTCCCTTCTGTAAAATTGCTTGTTATCACAGGTTACTCCGATATTAAAACAGCCGTTGAAGTCATCAAGTTGGGCGCCTACGACTATATCACAAAACCACTGATACCCGACGAAGTTGTTTCTATACTGACCAATTTATTACAAAAACCAACTGAGACCGGCGCTACAGATAGCAAAACAAAATCTGTGGATTCTTTGGAAGAAGAAGGTCCCATCAGTTCAGACAATGATTTCTTCGAGGGACAATCACCTGCAGCCCGTGCTTTATATGCCCAGGTGCGTATCGTGGCAGGCACCAACTATAGCATCATATTGTATGGAGAAAGTGGTACCGGCAAAGAAGTGATCGCAAGAACGATCCACAATATGAGCCAACGGAGTGATATGCCTTTTGTAGCGATGGATTGCGGCACATTATCAAAAGAGTTGGCCGGCAGTGAATTATTTGGTCATGTGAAAGGAGCTTTTACCGGCGCGCTACAGGATAAGGTTGGACATTTTGAACTGGCCAACGGGGGCACCCTGTTCCTTGATGAAGTTGGCAATCTTTCCGTAGAAGTGCAGGCTACCCTGCTAAGAGTAATACAGGAAAGAAAGATCCGGAGAGTCGGTGGCAATAAGGAGATGGAGGTGGATGTGAGATTGATCGTGGCTTCCAACGAAAACCTTCAGGAAGCTTATCGTAAAGGGAAATTCAGGGAAGACCTCTATCATCGCTTTAATGAATTTTCCATTAACCTGCCGCCGTTAAGAAGCCGCAGGGAAGACATCGTGCCTTTGACAGAATTCTTCCTTTCCAAAGCGAAAGCTGAAATAAACAAAGAAATAAGTGGCATTGATGATGGGGTTTTACAAATATTCCAGCAATACAGTTGGCCCGGCAACCTGCGTGAATTCAGAAACGTAATAAGAAGGGCTGTGCTGCTGACAAAACCTGGTGGCAAGGTCACATCCGAAACGATGCCCTGGGAAATCTGCGGAACCAATGCAGCTCCTTATCCCGATGCCGGTCAGGATATTAAAATGACGGCTACGTCTACCTCAACCTTACCTACTGTCAACCTGAACGAAGAGAAAGATATATTAAGAGAAGCTGCAGGAAAGGCCGAATACGAAACAATCATGTCGGTGCTTCAACAGGTTAATTTCAATAAAAAGAAAGCGGCAGAACTGTTGAAGATAGACAGGAAGACATTATATAATAAAATAAAAAACTTTCAACCAATTAATAAGGTCTGAGCCACTCAGATACAAATCATTCAAGATTGCCTGCAGACGCAGGCAATCTTTTTTATATATTGTAGCTGTGCAAATAATTCCCACTGCACAGCTATTTTTTATTTCTGAATGATGAAATTTTTCCCGTCAGTCTAATTAGAAACAATACATGTATGGCTTTCTACGTATAACTCAGGTCATTCTGTATTACAGAAAAAGTGCACAAGGATGGCACAATCTTTTCAGCATATGGTTCTTAGACACGACGATTATGAAACTTTTCCTCCTGCTAGCGGCCATCTATTCGTTGATTTTTTACCAGAGCTATAAGAAAGAAAAACTGAGGATTGATAATTCAGACTTACAGGAAAACCTCCCAGCAAAAGAATACAGGATCAGAGAAGATGATAAAGCTTATCAAAACGCTGTTCTTTTGTACAAGAATGATTATATGATTTATTCTGCCCCGGTAAGGAAACAGCCGATACTGCGCCGCCTTGCCTTTTATTGATCAGATGCATAGTGAATGTCGATAGGTTGGTGTGTAAAAAAATCCCCATTCTTTTGCCGCAATAGCCCATTCAAGCTGAGGGTTTATTGGCATAATCTTTACAACTAATAGGAGCGGTATTTTCCGAACTGCCTAAATGAGATTAAGCTCATCCGTCAGCCAGGCCATATCAGAATCATTTATCAGAATCTTCCAATCCCAAAATCAGATCGAGAAAAATCGCCGATTGTGGTAATTTGAGCCACCCTAAAAAATCATTATGGACAGCACCAGGATCGACCCGGTTGAAATAATTTCAGGCAGTCATGTGGATCCCCATGAAAATGATTTTTTTACGGTGTTGCTTAACAAGTCGATCTATCCCGTTGTATACGTTACTAAAGACTACCAATACAGATACGTTAATAAGGCTTATGCCGACTGGTTTGGCACTTCTGTATCCGAAATAACCGGCCGGCTGGTTGCAGAATTCCTGGGAGCGGAGGTATTTGCCAGAATTAAAGATTATATGGCCACCGTGTTGAAAGGAAACGAGGTCCATTTTGAAGCAGACATTCCATTTAAAAATAAGCGGCGCTTCATAGATGCTAATTACATCCCGGATTTTGATGAAAATGGCAAGGTAAAGGGATACGTAGCTATCCTGACTGATATTACCCAAAAAAAACAAACAGAAAAGGAGTTACAAAACAAACAGCAGGAACTAAAAAACAGCAAAGCGCATTACGAAAAATTATTGACTATGCTTCCGGCGGCTGTTTATACAACAGACAGAAAGGGACACATCACTTTTTACAATGAAGCTGCCGCCAGTCTTTGGGGTCGTTATCCCGTTATTGGACAGGAAAAATGGAGTGGCTTTTCTAAAATATACAGGCAGGATGGTATCACACCCGTTCCTCTTGATGCCAGTCCAATAGCCATGTTATTAAAGGAGGGAAGAAAAATTGCCGGTGAAGAACTCGTAGTTGAACTTGCGGATGGCACCCGCCGAAATGTACTGCCGAATCCACAGCCCCTCTATGATAGCGAAGGAAAGTTAACCGGTGCTATCAACATGGTACTCGATATCACCCAGCAAAGGGAGGCCGATCAATATCGCGCAACCCTGGCTGCCATTGTTCAATCTTCCGATGATGCTATTATCAGTAAAACACTCGAGGGGATTATTACAAGCTGGAACGAATCTGCTGAAAGATTATTTGGATATAAGGACGAGGAAATAATCGGGCAATCCGTAATGAAATTGATCCCTGCCGACCGGATAGATGAAGAGCCGAAGATACTGGAACGCCTGAAAAGAGGAGAGAGAGTAGATCATTTTGAAACAAAAAGAATCTCTAAAGACGGGAGAATTGTCGACCTCTCGTTGACTATTTCGCCGATCAGGGATGCTACTGGTAAAATTATTGGTGCCTCCAAGATCGCCAGGGATATCGGTGAACAAAAAGAAACCGTCCGCTTGTCGCATGAAAACGAAGAACGTTTCAGGATGGCAGTAGAAGCAACGGGATTGGGAACATGGGACCTAAGGGTTTCGACCGGTACGCTGGAATGGTCGAATGAGTGCAAGCGCATTTACCAGGTGCCTGCTGAAATGGATGTTGATTTGGAGTTTTTTTTCGAACACGTACATCCTGAAGACAGAGAGCAAGTGGAGAAAGAAATGAAAAAAGCTCTGAACCCTTCCGGTGAAGGAAACTATGATACCCGGTTTCGCATACTTCGTCATAGCGATAGACAGTTGAGATGGGTGAGGGCACAGGGAAAGGCAATGTTTAATGAGAACGGACAACCCGATCGATTTATAGGTACAATTCTCGATATTACGAAAGAACAATTGCAACAGGAAGAGTTGATTGAAAGTGTTGAGCTTTTCCAGACCATGGCAGAAAATGTACCGGCTATGATCTGGATGTCAGGCAGCGATAAATTCAATGATTATTTTAACAAGACCTGGCTGGAGTTCACCGGTCGCACACTCGCCGAAGAAAGTAATGAAGGATGGGTGGATGGAGTACATCTCGATGACCGCCAGAAATGTATCGATACCTATAATCAATCATTAAAGGAGCAGAAAGGTTTTTACCTGGAATATCGCCTGCGTCGCCAAGACGGCGTATACCGGTGGATTGCGGACAATAGTGTACCCCGGTATTCCGCGGACGGAACTTTCCTCGGCTTTATCAGTGCATCCATAGATATTGATGACCAGAAAAGCTTCAGGGAAAAGATCCAGGGAAGTGAACTGTTATTTAAGACTATATCCAACACATCTCCTGCTGCATTATGGATGACCGACCGGAACCGGAACAACATTTTTGTGAGTGAAACCTGGCTTAAGTGGACCGGCCGAACTTTTAACGAAGAGATCAGCCTTGGCTGGGTCTCTGCCATTCATGAAGATGAACGGGAAAAAATAATTGAGCGTTTTTTTGAATGCTTTAATGAACGGAAAAATTTTGCCGCGGAATTCCGCATTCCTTGTGCAGAAGGCGTGATGCGCTGGTGTCTTACAGAAGGCAAACCTTATTTTGATATTACAGGCGCATTTGCCGGATATGCAGGTTCAGTTACGGACATTACCGAATTGAAGAGCCTGGAGCAACGTAAAGATGATTTTATCAAAATGGCCAGCCATGAATTGAAAACTCCCATCACTTCGATCAAGGGTTATGTGCAGCTCTTGCTGAACATTTACCAGGAGGCGGAAGACGGGGCACTGCAAGCATCAAGAAGCACAGTGAAATCGTCGCTGGGTACGATAGCCAAACAGGTAACGAAATTGACAAGACTGATCTCCGAGTTATTAGACCTTTCCAAGATTGAAACCGGTAAGCTGGAGTTGAATTGTACACCGTTTGACCTGACCGAATTGGTGGAGGAAGTGGTACAGGATGTTCGCCTCACAACTTCAAAACATGCAATCATCGTGGAAAGTAATTTTGAAGACACCTACTATGGCGATAAAGACCGTATCGGCCAGGTGTTGATGAACCTGATCAATAATGCTATCAAGTATTCGCCGGATGCCGACACCGTGGAAATCCTCGTGGAAGGCGACAAGGAAAAAGCGTCCATACGGGTGAAAGATTATGGCATTGGGATCGATAAAAAAGATTTCAAAAAAATATTTGAACGGTTTTACCGCGCAGAAGGAAAAGCAGAGCAGACTTACCCCGGCTTCGGTATCGGGTTGTTTATTGCTAGCGAGATCGTCCAACGGCATAAAGGGACAATCGATGTATCGAGTGAAAAAGGAAAAGGGTCTATCTTTACAGTTAATTTACCTCTTGATTTCCACAAATGAAACCAGCAGTTAATTCCACGCATAATATATTGGTTGTCGATGACGATCCCGATATTAGCATGATGCTCAAACTAATGCTTGAGTATAAAGGCTATTCGGTTACCGTTTTGTCAAAAGTAGAAGAAACCGTCAAGACCCTGGAAGGCGATAATTACAGCATGGCCATCATCGATATGCTGTTATCCGGTGTCAGTGGCATCGATATCTGCAGCAGTATCCGGAAGAACCACAGTACCGCTAAATGTCCTGTACTGATGATCTCGGCGCATCCCAATGCTAAAGAGATCTGTCTGCAGGCGGGGGCTGATGATTTTATTTCAAAACCCTTTGATATGAATGATATCCTATCAAGGATCACTCATCTTGTCAATAAGCATTAGGCCACGGGCTATTTAATTATTAACATTCCGGCTCAATGGCATAATTTTTTCACTCTATTATCCAGAGCTTCACAGAGAGTCATATAGAAAGCGATAATAACAGTAATGATATAATTGTTTTCAGTATAATTCTCGAAATATCTTAATTCGGTGAAAACCGGTGAAAGACAAAGAAGCTTCACGGTTCCGGATTTTTTTCCGGAACTTTTTTTCCCTCGCAGATATACTAATGAGTACCAATAACAAAACAGGTCATAAGAAATTATGACCTGTTTGCTTTCAGTTATATTATTGTACTTACGACGTCACATTTTAAATTTCCTGAAAATACGTTTTACACTACCTGATATCTCATCGCTGGTGATGCGAGAATTGTTGAGTGTTTCCGTAGTCCAGCCCTGCCAGGCGTTTTTGTCCGTGCGAGTATCTTTTTCATATTTACCGGTTTTAGATAAAACAGAGTTTTCCTGGAACAGGTTAAATAAAAAAAGAAAAAGTGGTGCCGAATGGGTCAATGTGCAAAATATTATCGCCTGATTATCCATCAATGGGGCAATTATTACACATCCTTAGTGGTCACCATCTGGGGCTTGTCGACAGTGATCTCTTTATTTTCCACCCATACAGCATAGTCATTTGGATAGATACGCGAACCTTTCTTATGCATGATATACAATCGTGTAAAAATGGCGCCGATAAACAGGATAATGGCGGAGTAATAAACCCAAAGGACTGTAATGATCACTGATCCTGCCGCTCCGTAAGTGGATGTGAGGCGGCTTCTGCCGAGATAAAAACTAATCAGGAACTTGCCTCCCATAAAAAGCATCGTAGTGATGATCACACCCGGTCTTACATCTCTCCACTTGATCTTTGCATCGGGCAAAACTTTAAAAATAAGAGCTACCAGGCAAGCGATAATGAAGAACGATAACACGAGATTGATGATGTAGATAACAACCGTCTCGATCTGCGGAAATCTTGCCGAGAAACGCTGTAAAAAAATATCCATCACGCTATTGGCAATAAGCGTGACCAACAGCAGGAATCCGAGTACGGCAATCATGGAGAACGACAACAGTCGATTTATGATCATTCTTAAAAAACCCCGTCCTTTCCGTGGCTTTGCCTTAAGATGCCATATTGTATTAATTGAGTCCTGTATCTCCCCAAATATCCCGGTCGCTCCCAGTAAAAATGTTACTATACCTACTATGGCTGCCAGTTGCCCACCCGAAGAAAAAGTGGTGTTCCGGATTATCTCCTGGATCTGGAGTGCGCCGTCCTTTCCGACAAGATTGACCAGTTCCTGGTAAACTTTTCCTTCTACGGCCTCATGTCCATAAAAAATATCACTCAGCCGCATCACGATCAGCAGGAGAGGGGGAAAGGCAAAAATAGTGTAGTAGGCAAGGGCTGCGGCCAGCTTGGGTATTTTGTTGGCCGAGAATTCAATAAAGAACTCCCCGATGATCTTACGTGCAATTGCTGCCATAACGTATGGTTCAGAAAAATAATGCCAACAATCCACCTGTTATGGCTAAAATAGTATCAGTTTGCTGTGTATTTTTATTACAAATTTGTTTCGAAATCACTCTGTATGATCGCTTTGCCCAAATCAATCCTGCTTATCCTTTGCCAGTTGCTTCTGATTGCCTCTGCTTCGTTTTCCCAGGAGACCGGCTATACCAGGACCGATGATGCCCTTATTATTTATCCTGATACAACTATTTCCAATGGAGTAAGGGCTGTAAAGCTGCAGGTCATTGCAGATAATATTATACGTGTCACGGCCAGCGCGGAAAAAATATTCCCGCAGGCAAAGAGTCTCGCGGTGATCAATACAGGCGCAGCCACGCCTGAATGGCAGTTGCAGCAGGGCGACTTTAAAAATGCCGTTGTTCTTAAGACCAAAAGAATTGTTGCGGTGATCAACTTAGAAACCGGAAGGATAGTCTATGGCGATCCGGCTAAAGGAATGATACTGGCTGAACAGGACGGCGGAAGAAAATTACAGCCGACCATTTTAGAAGGCGAAAAAACATACAGCATTTACCAGGGTTTTCAAACAACATCGGATGATGCCTGGTATGGTCTTGGTCAGCACCAGGACGGGTTGATGAATTATAAGGGGTATCAGGTCTTTCTATTTCAAAATAATACCGAGGTTGCGGTGCCTTTTTTGATCTCCCGGAAAAACTATGGCATTCTCTGGGACAATAATTCGCTGACTAAAGCAGGAGATACACGAAATTACCAGGAGCTTTCGCAATTGAAATTATTTTCAAAAAATAATGAAGCTGGTTGGCTTACCGCCACTTATTATAATGACCGGAATAAACCGGGTGAGATCTTAATGCAAAAGGCCGAATCAGATATTAAGTATGAATTCCTGAATGACTCAAAACTGAATTTACCTGCGGATTTTAAACCAGCAACCGGCATGATCGTTTGGGAGGGAAGCCTTGCATCTGGAGTAACCGGTACTCATAAAGTAAGGCTCACCTATGGCGGGTACATGAAAGTGTGGATCAATGGAAACCAGGTGTTGGATCGGTGGCGCCAATCCTGGAATCCCGGTTCCGCTATCCTTGATATTGCATTTGAAAAAGATAAAAAGGTTCCCATCAAAATTGAATGGATACCCGATGGGGGAGAATCGTACACTTCTTTTAAATGGCTGGGACCAACCGGGAATAAAGAACAAAATTCATTTGGGTTTTCTTCAGAAGCAGGGAAGCTGGAGGACTACTATTTCATTTATGGAAAAAACATGGATGAAGTGATTGGTGGCTATCGTACGCTGACAGGCAAAGCTACCCTCTTGCCCATTTGGGCTTTTGGTTTTTGGCAAAGCCGTGAAAGATATAAAACACAGGATGAGATCTTAAATACTGTCCA